>DATJYL010000244.1 GCA_035499655.1 Pirellulales bacterium | reverse complement strand
GCTGACAACGACGTTATCTTCAAAATCCACAAGTCCGTAAAATGTGGACGTTGCGGTACTCGGATCCATATCGTATCGGTAAGCACGCGCGGTGAGTGTTTCAGTATTAGTGAAGAGAATTGGATCCGAATAGATGAGCGTGTTGATGTTGGTATTCGGGTCTGATCCATCCAATGTATAGCGTATGACGGCATTGCTGGTGTCGGAGCTAATGGTGATAAGTGTGCCGTTCGTGAGGGGTCCCGTGGCTGGACTGAATATCGGAGCCTTCGCCTGTTGCAGAGTAAAGGAGGCGCTTTGGATGGCGCTGCTGAGGTGATCAGGAGCCACAGCAAAAGCTGACAAGGTAAAATCTTGATAAATTATGGGCGGTACAGAATAAACCGCTGAGTTAGAGGTCGGCGTCGAGCCGTCGATTGTAAAGTAAATGGTTGCACCTGGAGTCGCACAGGAAATCGAAATGGCACTGCCATATGCAACCACCCCTGAAGGTGGGCTGAAAACAGGAGTCGCGGTTTGGACTAATTGATAAAAAGTACTTTGGACCGCGCTATTCAAGTAACCTCCAGCGGCAGCCATAGCATTCAAAGTGGTCCCACCATTGAGTGTGATTGGGCTGGTGTAAATCGCGGAGTTGGTGTTTGGCGTACTGCCGTCCAAAGTGTAATAAATGACGGCACCTGTCGTGGAACAGGTAATGGAAATGCTGGTTCTGTTGGTGATTGGTCCCGATGATGGACTGAAGGTTGGAGTTGCTGCTTGTGCAAACGAATAAGTAGCGCTGGCAACCGCGCTATTGCTATAACCAACGTCGATGCCCACAGCCTTCAATGTCAATCCCCCACTCAAAGTTATCGGTCCCGAGTAAATCGACGAATGTGTCGTCGGTACCGTGCCATCCGTAGTAAAATAGATCACCGCTCCTGGTGTAATCGTGCTGATCTGGACCGGGGTGTTGTTGGTGATTGGACCTTGCGGGGGATTAAAAATGGGGGTGCCCACCTGAAATGTAAAAATGGCGCTGGCCACTGCACTTGGACTCAGATCCGATCGGAAAGCACGGAGTTTGTTGGTCGTGCCGCTGCTGACCTGTATAGCACCACCCGAAACTACAATCGGATCAGATTCTGTCGGGTCCAAGCCATTGCTGGTATAATGAATTATCGCACCGGGCGTCGGGCATGTGGCCGTTACATGATCGGCGTTTACGATTCCATTTGGCGGAGAAAAGCTTGGAGCCCAGACTTGAAGCGAATCCTGGATCTGATAGATTATGCCCCGGTAATAATCCGCAAAGTAAAGATTACCCGGGTCGTCCTCGCCAAAGGTGCTGATTTGAAAACTCGAAGATGAATACGGCGGATTCAGTAACGGGAAACTTTGCCAATTGGTCTCAACTTGTTTCAGCCCCCAGATCCAGCCAAACGAAAAGTCGCCGTAAAAATATATTCCATTCATGCGTGGCTGGGTTGGCCCGCGATAAACATACCCGCCAATTACGGCACCACTGCCGTAAGGATCGTAAGGACTAGATATATGACTGTAAGCGCTCACCGGCAACGTCAGGGCGACAAAGTTTGTGAATCCGGCCGGCACGATGTAGTTGGAGTATCCCTCCATGATCCGCCAGCCGTAATTCTGAGCGCCCGGAGAACCTGCCGGCTGAAAGTCAATCTCTTCGTAGAGATTCTGGCCCACATCACCTATGTAAAGATCACCCGTCAGGCGGTCGAAAGAGAATCGCCACGGATTACGCAACCCTAACGCCCAAATTTCCGGCACATAATTCGTATTGCCAACAAAGGGATTATTCGGGGGCACGGCATAAGGGGACGCGCCACTTTCAACATCGATCCGCAATAATTTGCCCAGCAGCGTGGACGTGTTCTGTCCATTATTCCGTGGGTCGCCCTCGGACCCACCGTCGCCGACACCAATGTAAAGATAGCCATCAAGCCCAAATGCTAATTGTCCGGCGTTATGATTGTTAAAGGTCGTGGATGGGACCGGCTTCGAAATTACTTTTATGATTTGCTCGCTGTTGGGATCGGCAATATTTGAGTTGGTCGAAGTCACGAAGAACCGTGAAATGACCAGCGCACCATCAGGTTTGCGAGTATAATCGACATAAAAATGACCATTCGTCGAGTATCCGGGTGGAAAGGCCAACCCCAACAAACCTTGTTCAGCCCCGCTACTTAAAATACGGGCAGAGATATCCAGGAACGGCTGTGTCAGAACGTTGCTGCTCTTGACAATCCAAATGCGACCGCTTTGTTCAACAACAAACAATCGCCCACTATTGTCCCCCCCATGCGCGATTACATCAGGATGATTGAAGGTGTTTGCGACAATTTGGGTAAATCGCAGGGAAGGCCAATCTGCTGCCTGAGCAGACGGCGCGAAGATCGCCTGGATGTTGTTCGTCTGGCTCATGGTTACCGTTAAAGGATTGTTCGTGCCACTGGCGTCTCCTTGCCAGCCAGCGAAGACCCACCCGTTGCTGGCTGTGACAGACAGCGTCACCATGCTGCCAACCGGATAAAAGGTGGGGCCAGAAATGGTCTGTCCATTCGCCGTCACGCTGCCGCCGATCGGCGTGCCCATGGTGAGTGGATATGCCGTCTGCACGAATACCGCCTGTACACTGCGCGGCCCATTCATGGACAAGCTCAATGGATTTTGATTCCCGCTGGCATCCCCTGTCCAGTGATCAAAGATCGAATACTGTGTTGCGTACGCCGTCAGCACCACGATGCTGTTGCTCGGGTAAAGCGCACTGGCCGGAGCGGCTCTGAGGACGCCGCCGCCAATGACTGAAGTTTGCAGAATGTATAGGGGAACTACCTGCACGACCACGGAAGGGGCTTGAGACGACTGGGAGAAATCGTCGTTCACTCCCAAAACGTTCACCACCGCTGAATTGGTCAACGTGAATGGTCCGGCATAGGGCGTTGAGTTGGTCGTCGGAGTGCTGCCATCCAGCGTATAGTATATGAATCCGCCTGGATATCCGCCGGAGAGGGTCACCACTGCAGAGCTGAAAGCCGTGATGGTCCCGACGGCAGGCTGGCCATTGACCTGGATGCTCGGAGCACCATACGGGAGCACTTGCAGGACGGCGTTGCTACTGGTGGCCATGCCAAAACGATTGCTCACGACCACGGCATAAATGCCGGCATTGGTTAATTGTGAGTTGGTGAAAAGCAAAGACGAGTTGGTGGCACCCGGAAGATTCGTGCCGTAAAACTGCCATTGGAAACTTAGCGGTGCAGAATCTGTTGCCTTCACGACGAAGCTGGCTGAGACACCCTCTTCAATGCTCTGGCTTTGAGGTTGGCTGGTAATCATTACAAGATAGGGAGTGGCATTTGTGAGAACCGAAAGCGTGCTGTCATTCACGTTCGCGCTGATAAGATCCAACTTGCCATCGCCGTTGACATCCGCCGCCGTAACAAAATAAGGTCCGTTGCCGACACTGAGCGTCGTGCCGACTGTAAAGCTAACCGCGCCATTGTTGGTCAGCACTGAAAGGGTGCTGCTCTGGTAATTCGCGCTGATCAAATCCACCTCGCCGTCTCCGTTGACATCGGCCGCGACGACCCCCACTGGAACGGAGCCTACACCAGGCGACGAAGCCAGTACAAAATGACCGCTGCCGTCATTGGTGAGAACCGAAAGCGTGTTGGCACCAGAATTCGCGCTAACCAAGTCAATCTTGCCATCACCGTTAACATCTGCAGGGACCACAGCGAGTGGATTAGCACCTACGCTATAGGTTCCGGAAGTCACCAAGCCCCCTCTGCCATCGTTGGTCAGTACTGAAAGCGAATTGTCATAGTAGTTCGCGCAGATGAGGTCTAATCGGCCATCCCCGTTCACATCTCCTGCAGTAAGCCCAATCGGCGCGGAACCTACGATATAAGTGCCAGAGCCCACAAAACCACCCGTCCCATCGTTCGTGAGCACTGATAAGGTGTTGGCAGCCTGGTTCGCGGTGATCAAATCTGGCTTGCCATCCCCGTTGACATCCGCCGCCGTCACCGTCTGCGATCCTGCACCTACAGGATAGGTACCGGAGGTCGCGAAACCACCGCTCCCGTTGTTTGTCAGTACCGAGACCGTGTTGTCACCAGGGTTTGCGGCGATCAAATCCACCTGGCCATCGCCGTTGACATCCGTTGCTACAACGTAGCGCGCGAACGAACCGACCGGATAGCTGCCGGAAGTCAAAAAACCGCCGCTCCCGTTATTGGTCAACACCGAGAGCGTGTCGGCATTGATATTCGCGCTAATTAAATCCACCTGGCCATCGCCGTTGACATCCGCTGACGTAACTGTTTCCGGTCCTGCGTCCACCGCCGTCGAGGAAGAAAGGTTGAAGGAAGGTTGAGCATCCAAACGGAAGCTGAAAACACAAATCGCTATGGCCGCTAGAGAGGCTTTCACTGGCAGTCCTCCTGGCCAAGGGATGTGAAAAACCCAGGAAATGGACTCGCACAGATTCGCCACGATGCTGACCACAGCTCGGTGCACATTCGCCGCAAAATCTTCTTTCTCATCGGTTTAAAGCAAGGCTTTAACCATTCCAAATGTTCTGAAAAGCGGAGAACTTAACGGACCTCACAGCATCCCTACTACCTCACACGGTGCTAATGCTGTCAATCAAATATT
Source organism: Pirellulales bacterium (assembly GCA_035499655.1). NCBI lineage: Bacteria > Pseudomonadati > Planctomycetota > Planctomycetia > Pirellulales > Pirellulales bacterium. Next base: position 8,702 of record DATJYL010000244.1, on the reverse strand, counting down.
GCTCCTGATAAACCAACATAGGGCGACCAAAGGTTTACCACTCGTCCGGCATGCATGAGCAGGTGAGGCCATGCAGCGGGTAGTGGGCGTCAAGCCTGGGAACTCCGAGAAGACAGCCAGGCACAGTAAAGTAATAATTCTCAGCGTGGGAAAAAGTGTTTGATTCTCCATGACAGCCGACGACAGAAGGCGGAAAACGAATCGATGCTATTGCTCACCACGATAGTGGGATTAGTGCGATGCTTGCTTTTTTGACTAGACCAAAGTGTCCTTGCATTTGTTGTTATCTGCCGGCAAACGAGATTTACCTACGATGTCTCTTTACATCATTTTGGGTAGAATGAAACCGGCTTAATATCTCGCGCAATTCGTGTGATCGCGGCGGTTTGCTAAGGATGCCATCCACTTGCAACGGGACATTGCCATCCTCTTTCATGATCGCACCCCAGCCAGTGAGCATCACGACGGGCGTTGCCGGGGACTCTTGTTTGACTGTTTTAGCGACTTGCCGTCCATCAATGTAAGGCATGCCGAGATCGGTGATGACCACATCGAAAGGGCGTCCGCGATCGCGGGCTAGACGAAATTCGTCCAAACCAGATTGTCCGCCGTCGCTAACCTCGACTTCGTGACCGTCATCTTCGAGAATTTGCTTTATAAGCTCACGCAACATCGGTTCGTCATCAATGCAAAGTATTTGTAGTGATTCGACGGGCGCGCTGCTTTCTTTCTCTTTGTTATTCCCACAGAATTTGGTGCGAACTGGAAAAACCAAACGGAAAGTCGAGCCTTTGCCGAGTTCACTTTGGATTTCAATGTTGCCCCCGTGGCGTTCTAGAACACCATAAACCATTGCTAAACCAAGACCCGTACCGCGCTTGCCCTTGGTAGAGAAAAATGGCTCGAGGCAGCGTTTGCGTGTTTCTTCATTCATGCCTATACCGGTGTCGTTGATTTCCACCACAACTTGTTTTGGATGTGTGCCGCTTTTTTTATACTGGAGAACTCGGGTCCGGACGATGATTTTACCTCCATTTGGCATAGCGTCCACGGCATTCAAAATCAGATTGGTGAGCGCCTCGCGAATTTCACTTTCGATACCGGCGAATCTCGATATGTCTGGTACAAGATCAGTCCCTATTTCGATTGTCACCGCATTCAATTGCGGGATGTCGCGCCAACGCGGACGGGTCATGTCCACGACCTGTTCGACGAGTGTGTTCAGATTCACTTGTTGCAACGGTTCGTTTTCTTCACGCGCACGGTAAAATTCCCGCAACCGCGCAACGATATGAGCGATGTCATCGCCGGCTGTGCGAATATATTTCAAATATTTTTTGCCCTCCAAGTTCAAACCATACCCTGTTTTTAGGATTATGTCGGAAAACCCAACGATGGGTGAAAGGGCATTGTTAACATCATGCGCGATTCCGCTCGCCATCTCGCCCAAGGCCTTGAGGCGTTCCTGCCGCAGTACCGTCGCCTGTGTCTGGCGCAATTCGTTGTAGGCCTTTTCAAGGTCTTTGTGCAAGCGTTCCTGATGTGCGGCCAGTGCGACGTGCTCGCTTAACATGCGGAGGAATTCGCAGTCGCCGCTTTTGAAGTTGTCCACATTCGATCGCGCTGAAATCAGTATGCCGAAGAGTTCTTCCTCCACCATTAGGGGTACGGCTACGACTGAACGCCATCCCATGGTGGCCAGCTTGTCCGCAAATGGCACCGCCACTTTGGCTGTATCGGCTAAATAAACTGTCTGCCCTTGTTCACACAATTGGAAACCGGTTTCCGCTAGGGAAAGCGCTCCGCCTTCGTGCAAATCGAACTGCGTGGCTAGTCCGGTGTCTTTTATCCGTAAAGCTGCCACGTTCAGGGTATGAGATTTGGGGTCGAAGACGACGACCACACCAAAATCGAATCCCATATGATTTTCAAGCTGATTCAAGATTACATTCAGGATGCTGTCGGTGTCCTGCCGATCGGAAATGGCTTGCGTGATTTGGTTAAGTAGACTGATGCGAATAAACTGTTGTTTCAATGACGACTCAGCACGTTGGCGCTCGGCAATTTCTGCAAGCAAATCCCGCGTCCGTTCCGTGACACGGAGCTCAAGCTTGTCGTGTGCTTGTTGCAATTCCGAATCGCGCTGCTGAATCTGATCAAGCATCTCGTTGAAACCGTCAATGAGTTGTCCCAGTTCGTCGCGGCCATGCTTGTTTGCCCGTAGAGAATAGTTTTTTTTGTCAGATACCGCCTTGGCCGTTTCGGCAAGATGAAAGATGGGGCGGGAAATGACACGCTGGAGTAGTGCAGAAAGAAATAGGGTCACAGCCCACGAGGCGAGCATAAGAATCAGAATCATTAACGCATAACGTTCAAATCGCTCGTTGATTTCCTGCAAATCGGACCTTAAATACACCGTGCCAACGAAATCGCCATCCAATCGAATTGGATGGAATAAGACCAGGGCGTTGTGCTCAAAGCGTAGTGCTTCCGGTTCCGGGTGACTGGGCAAGACGACATTCGATTTCTCGACACCAGAATAAGATGCCATTAGCTTTCTATCCTTGTCGTAAAGTGCCGCGGCGACAATGTGCTTTTTGGCACTCAATGCGGTCAGAATTTCCTTCGCCGCGTCCTTGTCACCATAGGTCAGCGCTGCAGTACTCTGGTTACCGACGATCTCAGCCAGCGTTGAAAGATCGCGGGACATGGTTTGACGGAACGTGATGAGTTCATAAGTTGCAAAGCCCACGGACACCAGCAACAAGGCGACCGTGCTGGCAATCATAATGATCACCGTTAACTTCCGCTTGATGGAAATGTCCTGAAATTTGGGCACAATTGTCGTCTTTTAATACGAAGCGTCGGACCTGTCCGGCTTCGACGCTCTGGCCCAAATTGAAGCGATTTCTGTTCCGCTAAAGACTCAATGATTATGCACGGCTAGACTCAATAATTTGGAGCTTATTTTCAACCCAGCTCTTTTAGCTGCGTCGTCATTAATCTGAAAATGAATCTCGTCGTCTTCGATGACGAAATTGATCATGCCGCCAGCTTCGATGAAGTGGTCTGTCTCACTCACCGTGAGGATATTCGTACCGCGCAGGCTTTTTAGAATCTTGGGTAGACGGTGTATTTCTGATGCGCTGATGAACAAAATCTGGCAATTGGTCGCCTCGTTGACCGAACGGATTTCTTCACATCGAAATGGGTGATGGTTGACGGTTTTGTTATGGATGGTCCGCTCCAAATTGTCACCAAAGACGTTCTCTCCCAACACGTCGATGATAATCGGCGAAGTTGGGCTTGCAAAAACCCGAGGGGGCCATTCAACAAATTTTGCGAAGTTGTACAAAAACGCCGCCTTAATCTGATATTCGGTCGGGGACGAATTCTGTGCAGAAGCCCTGAATTCGAGGATAAAAATCAAACCCAAAAACAGGGCAATTATCTTTGGCCACGCACCGTTTTCGACAACCGCTTTTTCCGATAGACAGTAGATGCCATTTTCCCCCGCGGCGGGGCCGAAACCCAATCTGCGGCACGATGAAGTTGGGGGGCCGATTTCTTTTTGTTTGCCGGTCACACAAGGTTGCCTTTTATGACGGCGTATTTGCCTGGCGTTGTCAAGTTCTCCGGTCGCTTTCGCATTTACTGCTTGCAGCCTGCGAAAGGCCGACCACAATTTTTCCGAACAAGATGGCAACAATCGTGCTGGATTTAGGTTGCCAGCATTACTGGCACTGAACCCAATGAATTTACTGGCAATCCTGAAAAGCGCTTGATCAGAGATATGAACAAAAGAAACCTCCTTTTGTCTATCCGGTCGGTGTGCATGCCATGGTGCCAGTATTTTTTGAGCGTGCTGCTCCTCCTGGCTATCAAGGCCAGCGCGGACAATGGCACAAATCAAGCGTTGGATTTAACCAACCCTCCTCTGGTTGCCAATGCGAGCGCAGATAATGGCACGAACCAGACGCGGGATTTGACTGAGCTACCGTTGGAGACGTTGATGCAAATCAAAGTACCGGAAGTCTACAGCGCCTCAAAATTTGAACAAAAAGCCACCGAGGCTCCGGCTTCCACCACCGTCATTACATCGGATGAGATCAAGCGTTATGGCTACCGGACGTTGGGGGACATTCTGGCAAGTGTGCCGGGCTTTTATGTTTCCTACGACCGCGACTACGATTACCTGGGCACGCGCGGCGTCAACCTTGGCGAGGCCAACAACCATGTCTTGCTGCTCGTCAATGGGCACCGCATCAACAACGACCTCAACGATAGTGCGGCCGTCGATACATCGTTCCTTCTGGATGTCGATTTGATTGACCGCGTCGAGGTCATCCACGGTCCGGGATCCGTGCTCTACGGAAACAACGCCTTTTTGGGTGTTGTCAATGTCATTACTCGTCAGGGGAAACAGATCGACGGTGTGGAAACCTCCGGCATGTACGGAAGCTACAATGCCTACTCGGGGCGTGCGACCATCGGCGGCCAATTCACCAATAGCTTACAATTTTTGCTGTCCGGCACGGTCTACAGAAGTGACGGGCAGGAAAATCTGTTTTATCCGCAATACGATACGCCGGCACAGAACAATGGCATCGCACACAATCTGGACGACGACGGCTTTGGCAGTTTTTTTGGCTCGATCAGTTACAGGGATTTCGGTCTGGAAGGTGGGTATATCAACCGTGAGAAGGGAAATCCAACTGCACAATATGGCAGCACATTCAACGACTCGCGATTGCGCACGATAGACGACCGCAGTTACGTCACGCTCAAATACGAACACAAATTCTCGGATACGTTGGATGTTTCCGCCAATGTTTACTATGATCGCAGTGCTTTTGAGATCGGCTACCCGCAACCATATGGCGCCTCGGCACCAGGCACCATCTTTTTTCAACAACAAGAGACCGGCGAATGGGCCGGCGGCGAGGTACAGGTCAACAAAAAAATCTGGGACCGTCATTTGTTTACCATCGGTGGGGAGTTTCGTGATGATTTCAGCCAGAATAACCACGTGTTTCAACTTGAACCCGTGACCGGATTTAGCACTAGCGTATATGATCAACGCCAAAATTATGGCATCTTCGCCCAGGACGATTTTGAAGTGCTAACCAATCTCCATCTCAACGCCGGTATACGCTACGATCAATCTTACGATCGCCTGGATCAGTTCAACCCATCGTGGAGTCCGCGCGCAGCAATCATTTACGATCCATACAGGCAGTCCACTTTTAAATTTATTTACAGTACCGCATTTCGTGACCCGAGCTTTTATGAACTGAGTGAAGCAGCTTCCTTGGACGTTAAGCCCCAGCCCGAAGACATCACTTCTTACGAATTGGTTTATGAACAAGGGATCGGCCGAAATCTGCGCTCTTCTGTTTCCGGTTATTACAACCGCATGAATGACCTTATTGATTTTGAAAATGGAAGTTTCACCAATTTTAATGCCGACACATTGGGCACGGAACTGGCACTCGAAGGGAAGTGGGGCAATGGGATTAGCACGCGGTTGAGCTACACACTTCAGAGCACGGAATACCGCAATACCAGTACCGGTCTGCCAGATTCGCCAGTGCATCTAATCAAACTGAACGCCAATGCCCCGCTGTTCAGAGACAAGGTTTTCGCCGGGCTTGAAATCCAATATACCAGCGAAAGCCACACGATCTTTACTGACCCGACGACTGGCGACACTTTTCTCGGACCGGACTCACCTGGTTATACCGTTGTGAATTTCACACTTTTTGGCCGAAACCTCATTAAAAATCTGGATATCTCGGCCAGCATTTATAACTTGTTGAACAAGACCTATTACCAGCCAGCCTCCAACTTTCATTTTCAAAATGCCATCCAGCAGGACGGGCGTACTTTTCGTGTCAAATTGACTTATCGTTTCTAAATTTTAGGCACAAAAATAGCTTTTAGTGTCTCAAATTATGGGAAGGATGCGCAAGCTGAGTCAGTATCGACTGTACGGGATGTCGATGTATGTGGTTATTTTTGCCCTTTTCGCGGCAAAATGCCACGCACAGATCGGCACACCGCCGGTGATTGCTGTCCAACCTTTAGGGTTAGCTGTCCAAAATGGAGGCACAGCCATTTTAGCGACTACTGCTGTGAGCCTCACGTCAATGAAATTTTATTGGCTTTTCAACGATCAACCGATCCTAACGAATAACACCACCGTTGTTAACGTTAATGTTCCATTGGTTGGCACTGTTAGCACTTTGACGGTAAAAGGTGTTTCTCCCAGCAATGCGGGAAACTACTCAGTGCGGATCGTAAATGGTGTTGGGCCAGTAACCAGCAGTAACGCAATGCTGATTGTCCTAACCAGCGCAGTTTCGAATGTAGTGAATATTGTCTCTACCTCGACACAAATGACGGCCAGCGGATTCAAACTGCTATTATCTGGGCCACCCGGTTCAAATTACATAATCCAAGCTTCGACCGATTTGAAAAATTGGACTTCTATTTCCACCAACGCCGCCCCGACAGGAAGTGTCTCTTATACGGATACCGCAGCGATAAATCTCCCTTTCCGATATTATCGGGCAAAGATGCAATAAATCTCGCGGCATTATTTATTTATAATTGGAATCGCAAGCAACTGCTTCCTGTGTGACCCGTGCCAAGAACGAATGCGATTGGAGGTTCAATCTGTCAGCTGCCTGGCTCGACCGCAACAGTCCAAACTCGCGCCACAATGCCCGCCTTGCTTCGCTGGCTCACGCAAGACGCGCTTTTGACTGCCCGTTGGTAGTGGATTAGTGGTGCCGGACGGAAACCAGGCTCCGCCGTTTGCTATACTTGTCCACACCGTTCTGGACAAGAAGGCAAAAGACGGCACAAGCAAAAAAACGCACGAATCCAAAAAGGAGAAAATCGCAAACACATTGAAAAGATTGAATGAAAGTGAATTTCTCCCCGTGTTTTCAGGGTGGTGGTAGGTGATGGATTCGAACCATCGAAGGCGTAAGCCAGCAGATTTACAGTCTGCCCCCGTTGGCCACTTGGGTAACCTACCGACCGTCCCGGAACGTGGGGAGTGCAGATTAAGCCAAAGCCTTGCGCCTGTCTCAAGTTCAAAGTTCGGCATCAAAAACACGGCGCGCGAAGGGCGCGTAGCAAAAATAAAGTAAAACCCTCGCTTCTTTTGCACCCGTCGCGTTGTTCGCGCGAAATGGTTTTCCGGAAAATTTTTCTCCGCGTCTTTGCGTCTCTGCGTTAATGTAGGAGGATGTTCGACTCGTTAAGCAGCAAACTCCAGAACGCCTTCCGCAACCTGCGCGGGCTCGGGAAAATTACCGAGGCCAATGTCGCCGATTCCCTGCGCGAAGTCCGCATGGCGTTGCTGGAGGCGGACGTGAATTTCAAGGTCGCCCGCGATTTCATCGAGCGCGTCAAGACCAAGGCCGTCGGCGCCGAAGTCGTCCAAAGCATCCAGCCCGGCCAGCAAATCATCAAAATCATCCACGACGAACTGGTGGACCTGCTCGGCTCTCAAAACGCCGGACTGAATTTAAGCGCCAGTCCGAGTTGCCTGCTGATGGTCGGTCTGCATGGTTCGGGCAAGACCACCTCCAGCGGCAAGCTCGCGCGGCTGCTCCAGAAACAGGGCCGCCAACCGTTGCTCGTCGCCGCGGACGTTTATCGCCCGGCGGCCATGGACCAGTTGGAAACACTCGGCAAGCAGCTTGAAGTGCCGGTTTTCGTGAAACGCGGCGAAACGGACGTTTTGAGAATCGCCCGCGAAGCGCTCGATTTCGCGAAAACCAACAACCGCAATATTCTGATCTTCGATACCGCCGGCCGGTTGCAGATTGACGAAGCGCTGGTGCAGGAACTCGTCCGCCTGCGTGACCTGGTGAAGCCGCAGGAAATCCTGCTGGTGCTCGACGCGGCCACTGGCCAGGAAGCCGTGAACGTCGCCACGCATTTCGATCAAGCATTGCAAATCACCGGCTCCATCCTGACCAGGCTGGACGGCGATGCACGCGGCGGCGCGGCGTTGAGCTTGAAGGCCGTCACCGGCAAGGCCATCAAGTTCGCCGGCACGGGCGAAAAGCTCGAGGAATTCGAGCCGTTTCATCCGGAACGGATGACCTCGCGCATTCTGGGCATGGGCGACGTCGTCAGCCTCGTCGAAAAGGCCGCCGAAGCGGTGGATTTGGAGGACGCCAAGCGGCTGGAAGAAAAGATGCGCAAGGGTGAATTTACGCTGGAGGATTTTCTGGACCAGCTGCGCGCGATGAAAAAACTTGGCTCGTTGGAAAGCGTCGTCGGGATGCTGCCGGGCGGCGCGGAGATGTTGAAGCAGCAGGGCGATTTGTCGAAGCAGGAAAAGGAATTCAAGCGGATGGAGGGCATGATTTGCTCGATGACATTGAAGGAGCGCAAAAGCCCGCAAATTCTGAATGCCAACCGCCGCCGCCGCATCGCCGCCGGCAGCGGTGTCAGCGTGACGGAACTGAACACAATGCTGAACAAGTTCGGCCAGATGCAGCAGATGATGAAGAAGATGGGCAAGCTCCAGAAGATGATGGCCAAGATGGGCGGCGGTTTGCCGGGCATGTTGCGGAGATGAAATTTGTTCCGGGTTTGCTGTAAAACCGAATAGAAAATGGACGCGAGCAAAATTAAATCCGCGCTGGCCGACATCACTGCCGAGCAAGACCCGACGC
>DATJYL010000243.1 GCA_035499655.1 Pirellulales bacterium | reverse complement strand
AGGCAGAAGGCAGAAGGCAGAAGGCGGAAGGCGGGAGGGGGAAGGGGGAAGAAGAAAGCGGAGAGCGATTATTTTAGATAGTGCGAACGGACGGCGACTTTCATGGTGCCGTCGCTGGCGACTTCGAAGGTGTGGCCTTTGGGCCCCTGCTCTTCGTGCATGGAGACGGGACCATCGAAACTGGCGCTGGCCACCTGGCAACTTTCGGGCTCGATTTGCAGTTGGCCTTTGACGCTCATCGTGCCGCCGCCGGGAAGCTGGAGGATTACCAGCATGTCGAAATTGGCCAGATGACGACCGTCTTCGTCCTGGTTGACGCCGTGCAAGGTGAGCTCCACTTTTTGGGCCTGGCCGCCGGCTTCCTTCACGCCCAACAGGTCGGACGCCATATCATTGGGCAGGCGGAGAGTTTCGCCGATGGCCACTTTTTTGCCATCCAGATACGTGCCCAGCGGACTGGGATGGCCGATGGCCTCCATGCTGGAGGCGACCAACGTGCGTTCTTCTTCCGGCACGTCGTGGCCCTGGGGATCGGTGACCATCAGGTCGGCGCCGCGGCGTTCTACCATGTACGCTTTTCCTTCGATTGGCTGCGTTTGGGGCGTGGCAGCCTGCTTGCCGCGGGTAACTTGTTCCCAGGCTTTGGAATAAAACACTTGTACTTTGGTGGCTTTGTTATCGGCCACTTGCAGCACGGTGACTTGCCGATCTTGATCGCGGCTGAGCTGCTGCATTTCGGAAGAAATAATTTGTCCGGCCTGTTGCAAAGTGATGTTCAGGTCCAATGTGAACTGCATTTCGTGCGAAGCCTGCTGGCCAATTTGCGGCGCACGATATGTGAATGTCACCGCCTGCGCGGCGAACGCCTGACGAACCAACAGCAGCAGCGTAAAAGCCGCGAAGGAACGCAAAGCAACGGGAATGGATTTCATAGCAGTGCGATAAACGAATTGGGAATGGAGAACGGGAAGCTGAAATGTAGCCCAGCGAATGCCGGTGGGCGGAGATCACTCAGCCTGGCGAAAAGGTTGCGTATGATCGGCGGAGGGGGGCATTGGGTCAAGACGAAATTGCGTCCCCTACCGAACTGGCCCACTGAACCGCACCAGCGGAATAAATGTCTACGGAGGCGAACATTTAGGGCAATTTCTGGGGGCATGCGGTTGCATCGGGGCTGGCTGCCGCATATCCTAATGTGTTGGCCTGCAATGGGTTCCAATATCTATATGACCGGCCTACCGGGCCGGGTTTTGGTCATTTCAGCGAGGTTTTCGTGGCGACAGCTTCTAAACCGCGGACGGGCAGCGGCATGGTGACGGGCTCGGACGTCGTGGTGCAATCGTTGGTCAACCACGGGGTGGACATTATTTTTGCCTATCCGGGCGGGGCGAGCATGCCTTTGCACCAGGCATTGACGCGGTTCAAGGACCAAATTCGCACGATTTTGCCGCGGCACGAACAAGGCGGCGCCTTTGCCGCGCAGGGGTTGGCCCGCACGACAGGAAAACCTGGCGTGTGCATGGCCACCAGCGGACCGGGCGCTTTGAATTTAGTGACAGCCCTTGCCGACGCCAAAATGGACAGCGTGCCGCTGGTGGCGATTACCGGCCAAGTGGGCACGCACGTGATTGGGACCGACGCTTTCCAGGAAACGCCCATCGTGGAAGTGAGCCGCGGGATTACGAAACATCACTATTTGGTGACCGACGTGAACGACGTGGCGCGGGTGATGCGGGAAGCGTTTCACATTGCCACGACGGGGCGGCCGGGCCCGGTGTTGGTCGACGTGCCGAAAAACGTGCAGTTGGCGCAGATTGAGCCGGATTACAACGTGCCGATGAATTTGCCGGGCTATCATCCGGAAGCCCAGGCCAAGCCGGAACAAATTCGTCAGGTGGCAGCGGCCATTAAGCGCGCCAAGCGGCCGATTATTTATGCCGGGGGCGGCGTGATCAGCGGCGATGCCAGCGCGGAGCTGCGCGAGCTGGTGCGCAAAACGAAAATTCCCGTCGCGATGACCGTGATGGGCTTGGGGGCTTTTCCGGCGAACGATCCGCTGTCGCTGGAGATGCTAGGAATGCACGGCAGCGTGTATTCGAATTACGCGGTGAACGACGCTGATTTGCTGCTGGCCTTTGGCGTGCGGTTTGACGACCGAGTGACCGGCAAGGTGACGGAGTTTGCCAAGCACGGGTTCATTGTGCACATCGACATTGATCCGTCGGAAATCAATAAGAACAAAGCCGCGCACATTCCGATTGTGAGCGACATTAAGTTCGCGCTGTCGGAATTGAACAAAATTGTGGAAGCGCCGGACGATTTGGGGCCGTGGCACAAGCAAGTGGCCGAGTGGAAAAAGTCCGACCCGTTGAAATACGACAAAAATTTCGACGGCATTTTGCAACAGCATGCCATCGACGAATTGTGGAAATTGACGCGCGGCGAAGAGACGATCATTACGGTGGGCGTGGGGCAGCATCAAATGTGGACGTCGCAGTTTTACAAGTTCATGCACCCGCGCACGTTTTTGTCCAGTTCGGGCTTGGGAACGATGGGCTTCGGCCTGCCGGCCGCGGTGGGAGCGAAGGCCGCCAACCCGGACAAGCTGGTCGTGGACATCGACGGAGACGGCAGCTTTTTGATGAACGTTCAGGAATTGGCCACGGCCTATTGCGAGAAGCTGCCGGTGAAAGTGCTGCTATTGAACAATCAGCACTTGGGGATGGTGATGCAATGGGAAGATCGGTTCCATCAGGGGAACCGGGCGCACACGTATTTGGGGCCCATCGATCATCCGGAAGCAATTGGCGAAGGCAATGGTTTGGGGCCTTCGGAGCGGTATCCGGATTTTGTGACCATCGCCAAAGGTTTTGGCTGCGGCGCGGCCTCGGTGAAGAAAAAGAGCGAGCTGACGGCGGCGTTGAAAGAAATGATCGATTATCCCGGCCCGTTCGTGCTGGACGTGGAAGTGCCGTATCAGGAACACGTGCTGCCGATGATTCCGGCGGGGATGACGGTGAAAGATTTGATTAAGGAATAATGTTGTGAATTCTCAGTGCTTGGGCACCGAGACGTGTGTTTTTGTTTGATCGTTTTATCCCAAGTTTGTGGTGGAACATGGGGATTGATATTTCTGAATTATTGCAGCTTCCGGCCGAGGAAAAACTGCACATCATAGGGGAACTGTGGGACAGTTTGAGCAATCAGGAAATGCCCATTC
>DATJYL010000242.1 GCA_035499655.1 Pirellulales bacterium | reverse complement strand
AATGAGCGGTTAGCCATTAGCCAATCGGCAGCTGGGGGCAGCCTGCGCTTTGCAGAGCGTGCCACCGGGCTGATGTGGGCGCGACTGATCGATCAAGCCACGGACACAACACCTCGTCATCAAGCAGTGGAAACACGGAGGATTGATCCAGCGGGCCGCGGACGGAACATCCGGCCGAAACCGGCGTGGCTGGATGTTGCGAGGTTTTACGTTTTCGCAACGATGTGCACATTAGTACATTTCTGCGGAGAAGGCAAGGGAGTTTTTGGGCCAGAGGAGGCGGAAGGCAGAAGGCAGAAGGCAGAAGGCAGAAGGCAGAAAGCAGAAGGCGGGAAGCAGAAGGCGGGAAGCATTCAGATCACACGGCCTGGTTAGATCAAATAATACCAGCCGTCTTTTTTGTTGAGGCTTTCGGCGTGGCTGGGGCAGACCTCGCACACGTCGTCGCCGATCATCTCGTAGGCAAAGCGGACGGCTTCCAGCGTGCTGGTCCAAAATTCGCCGGTTTCCTGGAACACGAACACGCGCCCCTGCCCTAAACGCCGGGCCAAACCGCTGGAATCGATCACGCGCATTAAATCGGGCCGCACGCCGCACAGCAGCACCGTCACGTTGGCGGCTTGCATGCGTTGGATAAAGTGATCGAGCACGCTCATGCACACGGCATCGGGACTGCGGACGCGCTTCATCCGCAACACGATGACGCGCACGCCTTCCTCGGCGGTGCGGGCGACGGCGTCTAAATGTTCTTCCAATTCCGGCGAGGCGCCAAAGAACAGATCGCCCTCCAGGCTGAAAATGCGAATCCGCGTGCAGACCGGGTCGGTGAGCATTCGTTCGCGAATCACCCGCTCCGGCGAAACAACTAATTCGGTCATGTGGGCCCGCGCCGCCTGCGGCACGTACAACACGAACGATAAAAAGACGCCGATCAACACGCAAAACTCGACCGACACGGCCACGGCCGAAACGGCGGTGAGGGCGACAATCCAGGCGTCGATGCGCGTGGTGCGGACGTAATAAACCAACTGCTGCCGATCGACGAGCCGCCAGGCGGACAGCATTAAAATGCCGGCCAGCCCAGCCTTGGGAATGTAGTAGGCATAGGGAGCGAAAAAAACCACGGTCAGCGCCACCGCCGCAGCCGAAATCACACCCGACCACTGCGTGCGGGCGCCGGCCTGCTGGTTAATGGTGGAGCGGGTCAACGATCCGGAGCCGGGAAAGCACTGAAACAGACTGCCGGTGAGATTGGCTAAGCCTTCGCTGAGACATTGCTGATTCATGTCGAGCTTTTGGCGCGTCTGGGCGGCAATGGCTTTGGCCATCGAAATGGCTTCGAGCAAGCCCAACAGGGCAATGGCCACACTGTTGCCGACCAGAGCGTGGACGCGCGGCCATTGGATGTCGGGCCACTGGGGCGCCGGCAGCTTGGCGGGAATTTTTCCCACAATTTTTAAGCCCTGCTGATCAAGCTGCTGTGTCCCCACGATGACCGTCACGGCAATGATGGCCAGCAGCAACTCCGGCAGCCGCAGGCCCCAGCGCGCATTGAACCAGCGCAGGGCCAGCGCAATGGCAATGGTTCCCAGGCCGATGCACAGCGCCGTGGAATTGGTTTGCCCAATGTTCTCGATCGTCAGCCAAAAGCGTTTGAGAAAATGATCTTCGCCCGTTCCGGCGGCGGCCAACCCCAGCAGGTTCTTCAATTGATCGAGCACGATCAACACCCCCGCCCCCAGCGTGAAGCCGACAATAACCGCATGCGAAACGTAGCGAGTTAAATCGCCCAGCCGGCACAGTGAAATTGCAATTTGAACCACGCCGACCATGAGGGTAAGCAGAATGAAGGCGGGAATTCGCTCGCTTTCGCCAAAACCAACCAGCGCGCTGAGCACAGCGATGGAGATGGCGTTGGTCGGGCCGTTGATGAGCTGCTTGGACGAATCGAACAGCGCCCCGACCGCGGTCATTACAATGGCGGTATACAAGCCGTATTGCGGCGGAATGTTGGCGATTTGGGCATAGGCCATGGCCTGCGGCAGGGCGACGGCGGCCACCGTTAATCCGGCCATGGTATCGACGGCGAGAATGCGCAGCGAATAGTTGCGCAGTGAGTCGAACGCCGGGACAAAGCGGAAAAATGCCGCCCGCCACGGCGAAAGCGCCTCCGCCTGTCCGTTGCTTTGGGGCGGGGCGTAGTTCATTCGCTAGTCCTGCGGGCAAGATTCACTCGATGAAGGTACAACCAACTCTCGTCTAGGAGCAACTATAGAAGATTTTTGCCGGCATTGCTTGGGCAGTTTTGAATAAAAAACTGCCAGGCACATACCGGAAAGGTAACGCCCCATCGCAGGACGGTTCAACGGAGAGTTGAGGATTCCGGCGCCGGTGGATTTAGCCGTGATTGGCTGTTATTGGGTTGCTCGACGCGCACCAAGAGCCATTGCTGCGTGCGGTCAGCGCCGAAGTGAACCAAGACGGGCGCCTGTGGTTTCGTGAGGTTGTAAATTCCAGTATCGAAGACGCGCTCGTTCGACTTGCCAATGGTCCAAGCGGCCCGCTGATTTTTTTTGTCGACGGAGCCATAAACCGGCGTGGTGGTATCCATCAGGCCGTCATAATAATTGCCGCGAATGGTTCCTTGTTTATCCACGGCCAATTGAAACAAATTGTTGGAAGTGGTTTCGTTGCCTTGCACCAGGGCAAAAACGCCCAGCGGTTGCCAATCGTCGGTCGTGGGCGGATTGGCTTGCTGCCCTTGATCGGCCAGGTTGGTGGCCAGTTGAGCATACTGCTGCGCGGTGCAGACATCTCGGCCGTCGTAATACACGTCATCGTCTTGATAGACGATGTTGTTGCCGTAATCGTAGTAAGCCGGCGCTCCGGCAATGCCACACCAGGCGGTGACTGCGGGCCAGGTGGCCCATCGCCAAGCATCGCCGGCCGCCCAGCCGGCTGCAAACCAGCAACCCGGATGCGCCGCATACCAGTTGGGATGGAAGCAATTGTAATAGCCGAAATTCGAGCGGATGTTGCCGGCCCGATTGGCAAGATCGCCCTGCGACCAGTTGGCGGTTACGTGATTGATTCCAGCGCCATTGATGTTTGAATAACGCGCCAGGCTGCCGTCGCCGGCAAAGCGGCTGCCGGCATAGGCGGATTGCCAACCACGGTCGGCAACATTTCCCGCGGCCGCGCGGTCGCCGTCGATGTTGCCATAACGATCTCCGCCGTAGCCGCCGAATCGATCGGCACTGAAATCGCCGCCGCCAAAGTTACGATCACCCCCAAAATCACCGCCGCCAAAACTGCGATCGCCCCCAAAGTTGCCGCCGCCGAAGCTGCGATCGCCCCCGAAATTGCCGCCGCCAAAGCTTCCACCGCCGTGAAATCCGCCGCCGCCGCCGAAACCGCGTCCTAAAGCGTCATCCCTAATGCAGACCAAGCCCACGATGGCAACGACGAACAGAACAGAAATGCGTCGGGACATGTGTTTTGCCTTTTAAGATCTATTGAGTTGGTGGTGATCGATTTAATTGCTGTCAGTGACACGGGTCAATTTAATGGGCACGGTGTCGGGCAACGGCTGACCGCCTACCAGCCGATTCACCGAGCGCCAGGTGAAATTGTTGTTGTCGATGCGGGTTAAAATAAATTCGGCAGCCAGGTCCTGGCCATCGCTGGTCAGCCCGGTGGCATTGATCACCCAGCGGTTGCCGTCGCGCTGCCATTGCGCTCGGCTTTGACTGCCATCCTGATTGCTATGCCAGGAATGGAATTCACCACGCCTTGCATCGTATCCAATTTTAATGATTCCCGACGGCAGGACTGTTTTGCTTGTGCCCAACGACTTGGGGGTCAGCTTGGCCAACAAGATGGGTTGTTTTTCGTCCCAGGCGAAGGAGAGATTCAACTCCTGCTCTTTCGATTGCCCCTTCCAGTTGCCGACCAACCAATTCAAGTCGTCCAGATGATCCTGGCCAACTCCCCACTCCCGACATTGGGCGATTTTCCATTGCCCGCCATCGCGGACATCAATGGCGCTGTAGCGAGTCGTGGTAGGCAGCTCTCGGCCGGCGCTGGATTCGTGCAAGATGCCTTCTTCCACGGCCACGTCGGGCGTGAGAAAGCGGACGGACTTGACCTCGACGTCGATTTTGCCCCCCTTTTTTTCGGCGAACTGCTGCGTGTACGCCTTTTCAATAGCGTCTCGGCCGACTAGATGGGCACCCTGGTCGTCCTCGTATTCGCCATTTTCGGCCCACAATTGGGCAATGGCCTTGGCATCGGCATTTTCAAAAGCGCGGGAGAATGCAGTGGCCCCTTGGCGAATGGCCGCCTCGTCTTTGTTGGCAGTGCCGGCCGTTGCGGCGGGTGATGAATCTGATTTTGGCGCTTGGGCGCGGGCGGCATTCGCCGTTACAGCGCTCCAAATGCAAATGCTCCCCGCGGCTAAAATCCATGGCCTGCGAATCATTTTTGCACCTCGTGCGTCATGCCTGGTAAATAAAACTTTGACCTGCATTTCTGCGAAAGCGCAAAAGGCTTCCGCAGTTGTGGCTTCGAATGAAGATGCGAGAGGAGGGATTTGAACCCACACCCCTTTCGGGACTGGATCCTAAGTCCAGCGCGTCTGCCAATTCCGCCACTCTCGCGTGGCAAGCAATCGACATTAGTGTTCGGATGGCGGCGGCGTTCGTCAAGGGCACGTCACGTGATGATCGCCGGCGGCAACGTAACCCAGGGCGGCACCCAATACCAAAACGGCCAAAAGCTGCAGGCGGGTTGTGTGTGTCATGGGAATGCATCCATTAAAAAATCATTTAGCTTGAATTTGATCGTGGAGAGAAATGTTCAATGTATTGCTGCGTCATCGTGGGACTTATCGGGGACTTTCATTTACTTATTCCTGGGGTTTGCGCCGGCGACATCACGCAACGGAAACCGACGTGCGACATGCTGGTATCGGGCGTGCTTCCCTGCCGGGCGCTGGGCCGGTAGCGCCAGCAATAATCGTCGCTGCACAAGAACGAACCGCCGCGCTGGACGCGCTGGGTTTTGTACGGCGCCGCAGGATTGTAACCTCGATCCGGGCCGGTGGGGTTCACAATCACACCCTGACCGGCGCGGCGCGCATACAAACTGACGTCGTACCAATCGGCGCACCATTGCCAAACGTTTCCGGCCATATCGTACAGCCCAAAGCCATTGGGTGGAAACGATTTTACCGGCGAGGTGCGCAGGTATCCATCGGCCAGGGTGTTGTGGTAAGGAAATTCTCCCTGCCAGGTGTTGGCCAAAGGGTGCGCCTCGTCGGGCGGATCGTCGCCCCACACGTAGTCTTTATTTTCCAAGCCACCGCGGGCGGCAAATTCCCACTCGGCTTCGGTGGGGAGCCGTTTACCGGCCCAATGAGAGTAGGCGAGGGCGTCATCCCAGGAAACGTGGACGACGGGATGCTCTTCTCGACCGGCAATGTCAGTGGATGGCCCTTCCGGATGTCGCCAACTGGCGCCGGGCACCCATTTCCACCAATTGGAAACATCGTTTAGCGGGACGGGTCCTGGCGGCGGGATAAAAACCAAGGAACCGGGGACCAGGTCTTTGGGATCAGGCGGCGCGGAGCCGGGGGGAAGCTGCTGTAGTATTTCTTCCGCCGTGGGAGCGCGCTCGGCGGTGGTTTTGTAACCGGTGGCCTCTATAAACCGGGCGAATTGCGAGTTTGTGACATCGGTGGCGTCCATCCAAAAACCATCGACCCGCACCGGATGCGGCGGCTTTTCCTCGGGCCAGCCCAAGGCGGAATCGGTCCCCATGGTGAACTGACCGCCGGGAATCCAGACCATGCCCTGCGGCGCGGGACCGGAAGGAACGGGAGCGGGTGCGAAGGACGATGCCGCCGATTGTGCCTGGTCTGGCGGGGCAGCAAGTGGGGCCAATCGGCTGCGTGGCTTCGTCAGCCAATAACTGAGCAAAAATGCCCCGGCTCCGAGCGCGAGCAGCAACAACGCGCGAGCTGCGGTTGAAATGGCAGAAGGCTCGCTGCCGCTTGATCGGTTGCCGGCAGAAAGATTCGCTCCGGGGCGGTTCAGCGAATTGTTTCCCATGCGCCGGCTCACACAGAACGCAGTGCGAACAGATTCACACCTTTGTAATCTGTGCGAGAGCCGAAGGCAACGTGCCGAAGGCATTTATAGAACGGCCAATTACCACTGCGTTACCAAGTCGACGCCGAAGGTCAACTGGTTATTGGCGGTGCCCGCATTATAGGGGCTGGTGACCGGCGGATTTGTTACGCTTTGGTTTGGCTGCCCATCGTACCAATCCCAGCGAACTTCCGGACGAATGGCCAAATTGCTGTTGGGTTTGTAGTTCAGACCCAAGGTAATTTCATAAAAGTTCCCCGGGAAGCTGGCGCCGTTGTCGGCATTGCCGGGCCGGGCAGTGGTCACCACAAATCCGTCGTCATCGCGAAACCATTCGATGCGCATGCCGGCGGTCCAGCAGCAATTCAGCTTGTAAAACAGATATTGGTTGATGCCGTACCATTGGGCGCCTCCGCCTCGGGCGGTGATGGCGTCGTTTTGATTACCCAAATCGTGCTGCAAAACGTACGTGAAGCGGCTGGTGAAATTGCGGGTCCACACCAGGCTGTACAGGGTGCGGTCGGCGAACGGTCCCACGCCGGGCAAATTCAACTCGCTGTCTTGCCCGGTGATGATTTCAAAGGCCAAGCTGCCCCAATCCTTGTCGGCGTAGGTGACGCCGCCCAGCCAAGCCGCGCGATCATCGGTATCGAAGGTGTTCCAGCCGGCAACCAGGCCGCCGTTCCAAGTCCAATTGTCGCCGGTCGGCTTGGTGACCAGGAAACCGGTGTGCGTGAAGGGCTCGCCATATTGAAAGGTGTACGAATGGCTGTAAAAAAAGTTGGCGATAGCCGGCGGCGCTTCGTACCCCAGCGGAGTAAGGAAGTGGCCCCATTTAATTTTCCAATCGTCGTAATCCGTTTCGACGTAAAGTTGCGGCATGGCAGAGCCGTACAGTAATCGCGGATCGGAATTCCAGCGCGGCGTGTCGCCGTTTGGCGTGCCATCTAAACCGGCGGCCGTGGCGAAGAAGAAGTCGCTGCCGTAAAAGTAATCGACGTGGCCACCTAGAAACCAGCCGCAATTATTCGCCGGAGCCGATCGATCGAAGGAAAACCAAACCTGGTTTGCCTGTCCCTCGCCGTTGCGGTCGGCAAACGTCAGCGGACCGTTGAAGCCATCGGCCGTGTTGCGGCCATTGCCCATGATGCCGGCATCGATCCAGCCGGTGATCGTCAGGTCGTTCTGTTTCAAACAGCAGCAATTGCCAAACAGATGATCGACGGGTTCGTCTTCGCACTGCAACGGGCAACATTCGTCAATGTGGATCAGCGGCAGGCATTTGTGGTGGCACGAATCGCAGCCGCAGGAATTGCATTGATTGCAGGAATCGCAGCCGTTCGATTGACACGAACCTGCGCACGACTCACAACAAGACGAATTGGCGCTGGACGAGCCGCCGCCGGCTGCTGGTTGGGCAGCGCTGTTTGCATTGCCGCCGCCCAAGATTTCCGGCGGAACCGGCGGGGCGTTCAGGCTGGGATTTGGGCCGCTGGGGGCGTTATCACGGGAGCCGGCGCTGTTCAGGGTGTTGTCGCCGCTTTCGTCCATCTCCAACACGGCGGAAGTTCTGCGCACAGGATACGTTTTGGTCGATTGGGAACCCGATGACTGCGAACTTGGAGGCTGATTCGTTGGCGCCTCGATTTGCTGATTATTTGGCGATTCTAGATCGGATGAGGGCACATACGCCGCAGGATCACAGGCTGGCCCATAGCTGGGCATGGGGCCGTAGGCCGGATGACATAATAATCCAATGCCGCATGACTGCTGACCGCACCCGGATGGGCACGGACAAGGCGCAGCAGCGGTAAGCTGTCCGGAATAGCAATAGCAGGGCGGATAATAGGGACATGGATAAAAAGTCGGCGCGAAGGGGGCCTGTTGAGATGAATAGGGCACGTACGGAATTGCCGGCCCACACGGCGGTCCGCATCCTGGGCTGGAATATGGGGGCGCAAGGCTTTGGTCTGGCTGGCCAACGTTTCCATTTGCGGTAGGACTTGCATTATACGGAGCGGGGGGCGCATTAAGTTGCGGTAGTGGCGCCGGCTGCGGCGCCGATGTCGAATTGGTGGTTGATTGAGAAACCGTTTTCAATTTGATCGTGGACCGATCAGACCAACCGCCGGCGCGCCGAGCCGAAGCATTTGCATCGCTGATGGTTGAGGAGCCGTACAGTTCGTCTTCGGAATAGTCGTCGGCATTGGCCAGCTTCAACACTGATTGCGAAGGCGTGGGCGGATGCGATGACAAAGTGGGGGGCGAAACGGCCGCATCGGTTTCCGATTTCGATACCTCTAGCGCCTTGGGTTGTGGCAGCGGCAATGGGGGGATTGCTTCAGGCTGCCTTAGCTCCTGGGCAAATGCCAATGCCGCGTTCAACAACGCAGCGGCCATACCGCACAGGGCCGCTTTTTTGGCCACGCTGTTCATTCCTATTCCTCTTTCGCTAAACATCCAAGGCACTACGAACAGAACACGCCTGCCCTTCCCACTGTTCGAACTGATAAAGGCGTTAAGTCGAGAATTCCCGATACAGCGGGGAGAACTTGCCCGGCTTATGCAAATTCGCAGGCACCCCGCTGATGGAGCAACAAATGGGTGAAACTTTGCCGATTATGCGGCCTACTTCAAAACGGAGAAATGCTTACAATTCCGCTAGTCATGGTAGCGCCCGCAGCCGACATCGGCTCGGCACGCTTGCAACAACTGGCCGAGCGATTGGATTCGCAAGAAGGCTACGCCCAAATCATCGCCAGCCTGACCGCAGGTCATGGCGCGGCGCTGGGCGGAGTCTGGGGCTCCAGCTGCGCGCTGGCAGCGGCCAATTTAGCGCGGCATGCTCCGGCGACGTTGGTGGTGGTGCTGCCCCGCGCCGGCGACGTCGACGATTTTTGCGACGACTTGGCGATTTTCTTGCCAAGGCCGACGGCTGACTCGGCGATGAGTGCTGCCCCATCGGCGAAAGGATTCGCCTCCTACAATTTGGATAAGTTTCCCGCTTGGGAAAATGCGCCCGGCGACCGGGATGTTCAAGACGAAGCCCACGGCGACCGGCTGCGCGTGCTGAAATTGCTGAATGCGCCCAGTGAGGCAACGGCTCGGCCGTCGACAACCGACAACAAGTTGTCGGCTAGGGAACAGTTTGCGCCGCGCCTGATCGTCACCAGCATCCAAGCGCTGTTGCAGCCGGTGCCGCCGCCGGAAATGTTGGCGGCGCAAACGAAACGGCTGCACCTGGGCGACGAAATTCCGCCCGATACGCTGCTCCGCTGGCTGGCGGAAAACGGGTTCCACAACACCAGCGCGGTGCAATTGCCGGGCGAATTTTCGCCGCGCGGCGGCATTGTTGACGTATTTGCACCCGATTGGTTTCATCCGGTACGGATTGAATTTTTTGGCGACACGGTCGAGTCGCTGCGGCGCTTTGAGGTGAGCACGCAACGCAGTTTGGAAGCGCTGGATGGGGTCGACATCACGGTGTTGCCCGACGGGGTTCAGGGTTCAGGGATGCGGGGGCAGCAAAGGGACGATGCAAAGGGCGAATCTCACGCTGTCCAAACCTCTCGCCCCTTACCCCTCACCACTCACTTGGCCTCCTACCTGCCGCCGCGTAGTTGGTTTCTGCTTGTCGAACCGAACGAAATGCAGGAGGAGGGGCGTCACTATCGGCAGCGATTGGAGCGGCCGCAGGATGTTCACGATTTGGACGACGCGCTGGCCGCGATTTATCGATTTCCCTCGGTCACGGCTGCTGCCGTGGCCAGCGGTTCGATGGAGGCCGAATGCCAATTGCGCATCGAAAGCGTAGAGCGCTTCAGCGGCGACATCGCCAAAGTGCGTGACGAGCTGGATACCGTCGGACTAGGCTACGACGTACATCTCATCTGCCCGACAGAAGCTGAAGTGGACCGTCTGCGCGAAATATTCGGCACCACCAAGCTGGCCGCCGCGGGAAAATTGCACTTTCCCATCGGCCGGTTGCAGGCGGGTTTTCGCTTGGTAAGCGAGCGGATAGTGCTGGTTTCCAGCGGGGAATTATTTCATCGGCAGGATTTGAACCGCCCGGCCCGCCGACGGTTGGGGCGGGTGATTGACAGCTTCCTGGAATTGCGCGAAGGGGATTACGTGGTCCACTTGTCGCACGGCATTGGACGCTATCGGGGGATGAAGCTGCTGGAAAAAAATGGGGCGGTGGAAGAACACTTGGAAGTGGAATTCCACGGCGGCACGCGCATTTTCGTGCCGGCTTCGAACATCGACCTGGTGCAAAAATACATTGGCGGCAACAAAGCCCGGCCCAGTTTGGCGCACATTGGCGGCCGGATGTGGGTGCGACAGAAAGAAGCGGCCCAGCGCGCCGTCGTCGATTTGGCGGCCGACATGCTGCAAGTGCAAGCTATGCGGGCGACGCGGCCGGGCATTGAATTTCCGCCTGATTCGGAGTGGCAGCGCGAGTTCGACGCCGCATTTCCTTACCGCGAAACGCCGGATCAGCTTTCGGCCATTGCCGCCATCAAGCACGACATGCGCCAGCCGCGGCCCATGGACCGGCTGTTGTGCGGCGACGTGGGGTACGGAAAAACGGAACTCGCCATTCGGGCGGCGTTCAAAGCCATCGACGCCGGGCACCAAGTGGCCGTATTAGTGCCAACGACCATTTTGGCCGAACAACATCGGCGAACTTTCACGGCGCGGATGGCGGAGTTTCCGTTTCGCATCGAGGTGCTTAGCCGCTTCGCCACCGACAAAGAACAGCGTGAAACCATTGCCGGGCTGGTCGACGGCTCTGTCGATTTGGTCATCGGCACGCATCGGTTGGCGCAAGGGGACGTGAACTTTCAAAATCTCGGCCTGTTAGTCATTGACGAGGAGCAGCGCTTCGGCGTGGAAGTGAAAGAGCGGCTAAAAGCGCTGCGGGCCACCGTGGACGTGCTGACGATGACCGCCACGCCGATTCCCCGGACTTTGCACATGTCGCTGTTGGGTTTACGCGACATTTCGAATTTAGAGACGCCGCCTGAAGACCGCCTGGCCGTGGAAACCCGCGTGACGCGGTTCGACGAGGAACTGATTCGGCATGGCATCATGCGCGAAATCAACCGTAACGGCCAGGTGTTTTTCGTCCACAACCGCGTGAACGACATCGAACTACTGGTCGCTAAATTGCAACGGATTGTGCCGGAGGCACGGATCCGCATCGGGCACGGGCAAATGCCGGAGCATCAATTGGAAAATGTGATGTTGGATTTTGTGAATCACAAGTTCGATATCCTGCTGGCCACCACGATTGTCGAAAGTGGGCTGGACATTCCCAACGCCAACACGATTTTCATCGACGAGGCCGATCGCTACGGCCTGGCCGATTTGCACCAACTGCGGGGTCGCGTGGGACGGTACAAGCACCGTGCCTACTGTTATTTATTGATTGACCCCAACAAATATCTGTCGACGAATTCGGCCAAGCGATTGCGGGCCATCGAGGAATTCAGCGACATGGGGGCCGGCTTCGCCATTGCCATGCGCGATTTGGAAATCCGCGGGGCCGGCAACATTTTGGGCACACAGCAGAGCGGGCATATTGCCACCATCGGTTATGAATTGTATTGCGAATTGTTGGAGCAGGCCGTGAGGCGACTGAAAAAACTGCCGCCGAAGGAAACCATTGAAGTCCGGATCGACCTTGCCGGCGAGGCGTTTATTCCGCGCAGTTATGTGCCCGACATGCGGATGAAGATCGATTTGTACCGCCGGCTCACGCGGGTAACTGCGATGGACGAATTAAACGACCTGCGGGCCGAAATGTTGGACCGTTTTGGTCCGCTGCCGCCGGCGGCCGCCGGGATGGCAAAGCTTGCTGAGTTGCGCATTGCGGCGGCCCGCTGGCAAATTGAATCGATCGGCCGGGAAGAAGGGTACCTGGTTTTCCAATACAACCATCGGCAGAAGATCGAAGAATTAAAGCGGCTCAGCCGCAACCGGCTACGGATTGTGGATGAGCGCAGCGCATATCTGCCGCTGAAAGGGCACAAAACTGACCCTGATGCGTTGCTAGCACTTGTTGAATCCGTTTTGCAGCCTGCATAAACAGCGGGTAGGTGCGAGTCGGCCTTGCACGGTTCGTTAAGCAGCCGCTAACATCTCGACCCGCGCGGTAACTTTTCTCGGCGGTTCTAATCTGATTACGACATTTTCCAACTTTTCAGGCGCAGGCTAGCGCGTGGCACGGACGCTATATAACCTTTTGTTGTGCGCAACTTTGGCGCTGTTGGCCACGCTGTGGCTGCGGCCGGGGATTGCGCAAGATTTGATCGATTTGGCCCGCAGCGTACGGGCCCAATCGCCGGGTGTGGCCGCGGCGGCGCCGCAAGCCAACGATTGGAATACTCCGCCGGGTTGGAGTGGACAGCCGGGAAGCGTGCCTTACAGCAATTTGCCCGGGGCACCCACTCAGCCGATGCCCGCGACTCGCCCCGCTTCTTGGCCCGGTGCGCCGCTGGAATATTCTTCTGCTCCAAATAGCACAAACAATGTTGCAGCAGCCATCAACGCAGTTCCCGTCAACACGGCGCCGAACGCAGCAACCTCTAACACGGTGGCGCCGCAAACTGCGTTTCTGATGTCGACGGCGGCGGGGCCAGCGTCGGCACAACCTCTCCCGCCCTCGATTGTTCCTGTGCCGACTCCAATGATTTCGCCGACGGCTGCCGCTGGCCCGCCGATGGGAGTTCCTGGGGACACAGCAACCTATCCGTATGCCAATCCAGCGCCATTGGGCCAGATGCCACCGGCATCTGCGGAGGCAACGAGCCAGCTTCCCAACCCGCCCGCTGCACCTCCGGCAAGCCAAGCTCCCATTAGCCCCGCCGAAGCAGCGCAGCAGAATTCGGCTGCAGCGGCGCCGGAGTCCAACGCCAACATGCAAAGCCTGCAAGTGCTGCCCGGCCCGCGGCAAGATTACGAGGACGGTAAGATCGTTGCGACGGTCGGCACGCTCCCGATTCTGGCCGGGGACGTGCGCGCCATGATCAACCAGGCGATTCACAATAAAATGATTTCTGCTCCGCCGCCTGGTCAGGAAAAAGAATTGTACGAGGCGGCCATGCGACCGGTGCTGAAGCAAATGGCGGAAATGAAGCTGGTGGTGAACGACGCCAAGCAAACGATTCCTGCCCAGGCCCTGGGAAAGATTGAAAATGAAGTCAACCGCGATTTCGACAAAAATCAAATTCCCAAACTCATGGAATCGTACCACGCAGCCAACCAGCATGAGTTGGACGAGGCGCTTCGCGCCGCGGGCAGTTCGCTGGATTGGGAACGGCGGTCGTTTTTCGAGCAAAACATGTTTCACGGCTGGCTGCAGCAGCAAATCAAGGACGATCAGCAGATATCGTTGGCCGACGTGCTGGGTTACTACGAACAACATTTGCCCGATTACGAATATCCGGCCCAGGCACGTTGGGAAGAATTGATGGTGAGCTTCGATCAATTTCCGGACAAGACCGCCGCCTATGCCGCGATTGCCCAGTTGGGCAATCAAGTGATGCAGGGTGCGCCGCTGGCCGAAGTGGCCAAACGCTCGTCTCAAGGCCCGACCGCCGATCAAGGGGGCGCGTACGATTGGACCACGCAAGGCAGCCTGGCCTGCAAAGCGCTGGACGAGAATTTGTTCAAACTGCCGATTGGCAGTTTAAGCACCATTATTGAGAGCGATCGCGGCTTTCACATCATCCGCGTCGTGGAACGCAAAGACGCCGGACGGAAATCGTTTGAAGACACCCAGGGGGACATCAAAAAACAATTGAAAGACGAAAATCGCAAGAAGCAGCTTGATAAATACTTGTCCGATTTGCGCAAGAAAACGCCAATTCACAGCGTTTTCGACGATCAGCCGGGGGGCCTCGACGGTCCGCCAAAGGTTGTCGAACACAATTTTTAATCTACGCTTGCCGTTGAAAATCGGTGACGAGCGTTGATGTCTGCCCGCGGCGCGGACATAATCCTGGGCAATGAAACCGGCCTGCAATATCGAGTTGAAAGCCCGCGTGCATAATCTTGCCGCCGCCCGGACAATTGCCCAGCGTTTAGCCACCGCCTATTTGGGCGTGCAGCACCAGACCGACACTTACTTTCATTGCCCGCAAGGGCGATTGAAGCTGCGCGAAATTGTGGAAGATGATTCTCACCCTGGCGAGCCGCCGCGCCGGTTGGCCCAGTTGATTCGCTATGAACGGCCTGACGAACCGGACGCCAAGCAAAGTGATTACCAATTGATTGAAATCAGCGATCCTGATCGCGTGACAGCGTTGAAGCGCGAAATGGGGATTCGCGGCATAGTTTCCAAGCGACGCGAGATTTTTTTGCACCAAAATGTGCGGATTCATCTGGACGAAGTGTCCAACTTGGGCACGTTTATCGAATTCGAATCGGTGCTGGGCCACCAGGTGGATGCAGCGGCCGGCCGCGCCCAAGTGGCTCACCTGCAAATTGAATTCGGCATAGAGCGGGTTGATTTACTCTCGTCGTCCTATGCAGACCTGCTGTTGGCAAAATGACGGACGGAAAGCCGCGTGTTTTCCGCCCGCAGTAGGCCGCTTCCGCTTGCGCTATTTGGCCGGTATGATAATTTTAGGCGGCCAATTCGAACTTCATGTATCTGGCAAGTTCGAATTCACTGAGTGAATTGTTCGACCCGTGCTCTTTGCCGTCCGTAACCTCTTGGCAAGTTCGTCCCATTCGCAACTTTGTGGTAAACATCATCATGCCCGACGCGGCCAAACTGCTGTACAACAATCATCAACTCGAGCTGCCGGTGATCACCGGCACCGAGCATGAAATTGCCGTCGATATTTCCAAGCTCCGGGGCTCGACGGGGCTGATTACGATGGACGACGGCTACATGAACACGGGCTCGGCCATCAGCGGCATTACGTTCCTCGACGGTGAACAAGGAATTTTGCGGTATCGTGGCTACCCTATCGAGCAATTGGCGGAACGCAGCGATTTTGTCGAGACCAGCTACTTGCTGATTTACGGCGAATTGCCGACGAAGCAGCAATTGCAATACTTCAAAAATTCCTTGCAGCGGCACACCATGCTGCACGAGGAAATGAAATCGTTTTACGACGGCTTCCCGCGCGATGCCCATCCGATGGCGATTTTAAGCAGCGTGGTGGGAGCGCTCTCTACGTTTTATCAAGATTCGCTCGACCCGCGCGATCCGCGGCAGGTGGAGGTTTCGGTCCACCGGCTGATGGCCAAATTGCCAACGATTGCCTCGTACAGCTTTAAAAAATCGACGGGGCAGCCGTTTATGTATCCGCGGAACGATTTGGATTATTGCTCCAACTTTTTGTACCTGATGTTCGGCGTGCCGTGCGAAACGTACGAGGTCGATCCCGATTTTGTCGAAGCGCTCAACCTCCTGTTGATTGTCCACGCCGATCACGAGCAAAACTGCAGCACCAGCACGGTGCGGATGGTCGGATCGAGCGACGCCAATTTATTCGCCTCGATTTCCGCCGGCATTTGTGCCTTATGGGGCCCATTGCACGGCGGGGCCAACCAGGCCTGTGTGGAAATGCTGGAGCAAATTCGGGCCGACGGCGGCAATGTGAAAAAGTATGTCGAACTGGCCAAGCGCAAAGATTCCGGCTTTCGCCTGATGGGCTTCGGCCACCGGGTGTACAAAAACTTCGATCCCCGGGCTACCATCATCAAGCGGACCTGTGACAAGCTGTTGGGGAAATTGAAAATCCGCGACCCGATTTTCGACATTGCCCAGGAGTTGGAAGCGGCGGCCCTCAAGGACGAATACTTCATCGAGCGCAAGCTGTACCCCAACGTCGATTTTTACAGCGGCGTGATCTACCGGGCGATGGGCATCCCCATCAACATGTTCACCGTGCTGTTCGCCATCGGCCGCCTGCCGGGCTGGATTGCGCATTGGATGGAAATGCACAAAAGCCCGACCAAAATCTGCCGCCCGCGGCAAATTTACACCGGCGCCCTGAAGCGCGAATACCAACCGCTGGATAAGCGGGGGTAAGAGAAGGATTCGCCGGTTTAGGATTTGTCCACACTACCAAACCGTTGGCAAAGTTGCCCGCCGGGACGACGCTGGGCTAAAATAGATTGGTCCTCAACAACGCTGTGCCGAGAGGGATTTTATGGACAAGCTCACTGTCGATCCGACCACGGTCGCCAAACTCGCCGACTTGCACTTCGCCGTGGAACTGTGCGATGCGTCGGGCCAAGTTCTGGGTTGGTTCCAACCGGCCATGACTCCGGAAAAATACGCCGATCTGGACGTGCCGTTTACCGACGAAGAGTTGGAAGCCGCCGATAACGAAGAAGGCGGACGAACGCTGAAAGAAATTCTCGCCGATCTGGAACGGCGAGCATGAAGTACACCGTCATTTGGCGCCCATCTGCTGAACAAGCTCTCACCAGCATTTGGCTGGCGGCTCGTGACCGAAGTGCCGTGACGTCCGCGTCCAGCGGCATTGAAATCGCCTTGCAACTAAATCCGAACAATGTCGGTGAATCGCGCAGTTCCGGTCGGCGGATCATGTTTATTTATCCGCTGGCAGTGATATTCAGAGTCATTAAGAAGGATATGCAGGTGCGCGTGCTAAAGGTCTGGCGCTTTGGTTAGTGGCGCAAAAAAAGCCCCCGGCTTGCGGCCAGAGGCTAAAAGGAAAAAGAATTGGCGGACGCCACATCTACATCCGCGCCAATTGGTCTATATAAGTTTCAACGCGGCAATCGAATCGCCATAGCCAGCCGCTGGGCAAGCCCAGCGGCTAAATATGGCCAGGAGTCTATTTAATGAACAGCATTTCTTGGTAGGTCGGCAGCGGCCACAGGTCGTCGGCCACCCAGCCTTCGAGCTCGTCGGCGTATTTACGCACGCTCACCATAGCCGGCAGCACTTCGTCGCAGAAGTGCTGTGCTTCAGCCAGCAGGTTGGCCGCACTGTGATCGTGCAACGCCTTATCCAAAGCCGTGCAACTGTCTTGCAACGCTTTGACCAGCTCCGTCACTTTGTCGAGCGTGTCGGTGTCGAACTCGTAACCGACCAGCTTCAAATTGGCGCAGGTGGAGGCCAACTCGTTCTGGTAGCGAATGGCCGCTGGGAACAACAGCGTTTTCGCCATTTCGAACGTTTGCAGCGCTTCCATTCGCACCGTTTTGCAGTACTGTTCCAAGTAAATGTCGAGGCGGCTTTTCAATTCCCGCTCCGAAAGCACGTTGTACTTGGAAAACAACGCTTTCACTTCGGGCGAATCGAGCGTTGGCAACGCATCGACCGCCGTTTTCATATTCAACAGGCCTCGCTTGGCGGCTTCGGCATGCCAGGCCGCGGAATAGCCGTCGCCGTTGAACACGATCGATTCGCACTCGTTGATAATTTCCGTCAGCAGGCTTTGCACCGCGCCGTGCAAGGCATCGGGATTGCCCTTCGTGGCGGCTTCCAACTTGCCGGCGCACCAATCGAGCGATTCGGCCACAATGGTGTTCATGGCCACCAGCGGACCGGCAATCGATTGGTTGGAACCCACCGCCCGGAACTCAAACCGATTGCCGGTGAAGGCGAACGGACTGGTTCGGTTGCGGTCGCCGGCGTCTTTGGGCAGGGGCGGCAGCACATCGACCCCGACGGTCAGCGTTCCGCCTTTCATCGACGATTTGGCTCCGCCGGCTTTGATTTGCTTGAACACGTCGCCCAATTGATCGCCGAGGAAAATCGAAA
>DATJYL010000241.1 GCA_035499655.1 Pirellulales bacterium | reverse complement strand
CACGTTTCCGAAATCGGTAAAATTGCCGCTGCCACCGGGAATGGCTGTGGTAAAATCCGCCACCTTGATCGGATTGCCGGGAATGATGGGGTTTCCGGGAATGATCGGATTGCCGGGAATGATTAGGTAGATGCCTTTTAGCGTTTGCCCCGCGCTCATGCCGCCGCCGACGAAGGCTAGGTCCATGCTCGCCACGGAAGTATCCATCGAGACGCTGGTGAAGAATTGAAAATTCGCGCTCGTGCCGGGCATCTGCGTGCTGGTGTCGGCCACTTTGATTTGCGGCGGTGAAGGCACCGTGCCACTGGAAAGATAAATTCCTTGCTGCCCTGCCGAGCCGTTGCCGATGTAGGCCACATTGTTCCCGCTGATGGCCGGGCTGCCGACAAACCCCGTGAAATTCCCCGTTCCGCCGGGAATGGCTGTGTTCGAGTCCGCAATTTTAACGTTCGGCGGCGAGGGCGATGTGCCAAACAGATAAACTCCTTGCTGCCCGCCGCTGCCATTGCCAATGAACGCCACGTTGCCGCCGCTAGTTACCGGAGCGGTGGGCGCAAAGCTGGTGAAGTTGCCCGTGCCTGATGGAATGGCAGTACTTAAGTCGGCAACTTTGATCGGGTTGCCCGGAATGACGTCCGGTGGCGACGGCGTGGCATAAATACCCGATTGGCCGCCGCTGCCGCCACCGATAAATGCCACGTTGCCTCCGCCGATTCCAATTTGCGTAAAAAACGAAGTGAAGTTTCCTGTGCCGCCGGGGATAGCGGTATTCAAATCGGCAATTTTAACGTCCGGCGGGCTGGGCACGGCGGAGGTGACGTAGACTCCCTGCTGGCCGCTGGTGCCGGCTCCCACAAACGCCACGTTGCCGCCGCTGATGGCCGGCTGCGGCATGACGTCCGGAGGCGTGGGGGATTGAAAGCCGGTGAAGTTGCCCGCGCCGCCGGGAATGGCGCTGTTAGCGCCGGCCACTTGGGCAATCCTAACTTCCGGCGGCGATGGCGAGGCATAAGTGTGGCCGCCGGTGTCGACCAGCGCCACGCCGGCCGTCGATGAATCGCCGAGAAACTGGATCGTGTCCGAGAAATCGACCGTCGAGGTGCCCGGATGCGTGAACAAATATTCTCCGCTGACATACGTGGTCAACTCCATCGACTGGGTCAGCACCAACTGCTCGCCGACAAAACCGGCGAAGGTGCCGCTGAGCGTGTTATGGAAGCCGGCGGTAGTGTTGTACTCCAAGTTCAGAGAATTCGGACTGGACTGTTGCGAAATGTTGAAACTGGCCGTGGCAAATGCCTCATACGCTCCGCCAGCAATCACATCGGGCGAGGTCAACGTGCCGCTGATGCCCAACGAAAAGATCATCGTTATCGGCGTGTTCGCCGGCAACGTGGCGGAGGTGATGATGGCCAAGTCGTTGGCCGAGGCCCGCACGTCGGTTTCCGCGTATTCATTCTGGCCGGTGTTGGCATACATCGCGGTGGAAAATCCTTGAAACAAGCCTTCCGAGGCGGTCACGTTTCCGCTGGCGCTGCCGAAGGCCATCGTCCCCGTGGAACTGGTGGTTGTCGGCGTCACGACGGTAGCCGGCGTCGTGTTATTGAAACTATGGGCGTCGTTGACCACATTGGGGTTGGCGGTCACATCAACAACATGAGAAGTGGAACTGCCTTGGACATTGACCTGGGCCCAGGCCATGTTCGAGAAGAACATTGCGGTTAGCACGACCACGCCGGCGACGAGTTTGCAATTCATGGGCGCACTCCAATTCGATCGGGTCGATTTGGCACGCCGTCTGTTCCCGCAACATGCCTGGCTGTCCGCCATCATAAGCCGTGATTGCCGTGCAAGCTACTAAATATCGACAAACCAAAGTGATTTATTTTGTCAAAAATCGGGCCGGAGGCGTTGCTGCGTCTGGATCGATCTGGTCGGCATGACTACGGCTTTGAACTGAACGGTCGATCCCGCACGGCGACGCTCTAAGCAGCGGGGTGTGTTTCCTGAAGCGCTTACAAGTAAACGACAATGGCACGCTCCAATGCCGCGCGGAAGTTGGGACAGATATTTTCAGCACCCATGTGCTGCTCGAATTCAGCTTGGTGCATCAATTGAGCTGGTTGCGGCTGTGCCTGGTAAAATCCAACGGTCAAGCCCGCGGCTAGATCTCCGGGCAGCTTTTTAATGTCGTAGTTACGAAGGCATAAAATGCTCTTTGGCAAGTTCGCACTCATCGGCGTCATCATGAAGTGAGGGCATCCTGAAAACAGGCAGCCATAATACACGGACTTTGCGGATGAGAAAATGTTGAGTTTCGGACAAGTCGCAAGGTAGTTGCTTGAATTGCTACCACCGGGGATGGAGCCTTAAACTCCTGTGCCGAAATGCGAATTTTTAACTTCACTTTAATTCAAGGGTAGCGGCCCTTAACGATTGGCAAACTGCCAACTGGCGCGGTTGAAAAAGTAGATACGTTCTATAGCCACCCGTAATATTCGACGCGGAATATCCTTTTTGTCTTAGAATCCGAGTCGCTAGATAGCCGCGTTGCCCAACCTGACAATAAACGGCAATCGGGCGCTTTTGCGGCAATTCGTCCAGTCGCTGCCGGAGTTCATCGATCGGAATGTTGATGGCCACTGGAATGTGACCATCCGCATATTCATCCGGTGTCCGGACATCAAGTAGCGTCGGCTTTTCGCTTGGTGATGCCACTATGATTGCCTCAACATCGACTTGCGGATGATCGCCGCGCAATAATCCAGCCGCCACAAAGCCAGCCATATTAACGGGATCTTTGGCCGAACCGAATTGTGGAGCGTATGCCAGTTCCATTTCCTCCAAGTCGTATACTGTCATGCCTGCTTGAATTGCCACGGAAAGTACATCGATTCGCTTGTCGACGCCTGAACTGCCGACCGCCTGTGCGCCCAGCAGTTTTCCGGATTCAGGATCAAACAAGATTTTCAGCGTCATCGTTTCCGCGCCCGGATAGTATCCCGCATGATGCAGCGGGTGAACGTAGACTTTGCGGAATGGTCGATTGACGCGGCGAAGGTTTTTTTCTGAAGCACCAGTCATCGCAATCGTGCGATCAAAAACACCGACAATTGCGGTGCCCTGGGTGCCGCGATACTTCATCGACCGGCCAAATACGTTGTCTGCTGCAATTCGCCCTTGGCGATTGGCGGGACCAGCAAGGGCAACTTGTGTTGCATCACCGGTTACTACATCCTTGACTTCAACGGCGTCTCCCACCGCGTAGATATCCGGGTCGCTCGTTTGCAGATATTCGCTGACGCGAATGCCTCCTCGGGGACCGACATCCAGGCCTGCCTCAACCGCCAGTTTGTTCTCCGGACGTACACCCACTCCGAGAATCACGAGTTGCGCCGATATTTGTTGCCCCGATTTAAGATGGACGACTAGTCCACCCCTGGCTTCCTCGAATCGTACCGCCGATTGACCGAGCAATGGTGTTACTCCGTTCTCTAACAGCACTTCGTTGATCGGTGTTGTCATTTCTTTATCGAGGGGCGGCAAGACTTGGTCTTGCAACTCCACGACAGTCGTCGCGATGCCACGTCTCACAAAATTCTCGACCAGTTCCAGGCCGATGAAGCCTGCGCCGACAACAACCGCTTGCTTGACGCCACGATCGACTCGCTGCTTGATGTGATCGACATCCTGTAAATTCCGCAGCGTGAATACGCCGGGCAAGTCGATCCCAGGAATCGGTGGCCGCAAAGGAGCCGCTCCTGGCGCCAGGATCAGTTTGTCGTACGACTCCTCGTACTGCCGCCCTGTCGCCACCTCTCGGGTATGAACCTTCTTCGCAGCACGGTCCATCGATTCCACGGATGCGCCGGTCCTTACATCCAAATTAAAGCGGCTGCGCAATCGCTCGGCGGTGGTGACGAGCAACTTTGCTCGCTCGGCGATCTCACCGCCGACATAGTAAGGCAAACCACAATTTGCGAACGAGACGTCCGGTCCTCTCTCGAATAAAATAATCTCGGCGTCCTCCGAAAGGCGGCGAGCACGAGCCGCCGCAGAAGCTCCGCCAGCCACACCACCGACGATAATTAGTTTCATAATGCGACTCCTTCCATCGATCGGTTTTGTTTTCGATCGGCGAATCCGCACGAATCATTCGCTTCTGCACATCGATTCCACGGCATTTTTGCCAGTAACAAACCCATGCCGCAGGTATCGGTAATTCCCGCAAACACCAAACCGACGCCGATAAAAGCAGATATCCCGAGGAATGCAGGATGAATTGAAGACAGTGCGATTCCCAGCAAGACGATCGAGCCAGCGGCAATTCGCACCTGTCGTTCCAGAGAGACTTGCTTTTTACCGCGCACGACCGGAAACCCGGCTTTGACACAGGCCACCGTCCCTCCGCTAACGTTGATCACGTTCTGCCAGCCAGCATCCAGTAATCGTTGGCAGGCCTGAAGACCTCGACTTCCCGATTGACAAACGACATAAACCGGTTGGTGATCTGCCCCGGGACAAGTCCCTGCCAAGGTCTCTGCGGTCAACTGATCCAATGGGATATTTCGAGCGAATTCCACATGAACTTCTCGAAACTCGGCAGGCGTACGTACATCGATCAGTTCGACTTTTGAACATTGCCGACACCGTGCGGCCAAGCCATCGGCGCTAATCTCTGGGATATCCATATTTTTTCCCTGAAATACTAACGAGCAAGTCGACAACAATAGTCATATATGTCCCGATATTTAGATATATTGTCGCAAAAAAATCTATGTTTTACGGTCGCCAAACCGAGTTTCCACGCAGTCCATGATGTTCGCTAGGTGAGATTCAATGATTTTGTAGTACGCTTTGCGGCCTTGTTTCTCACTCGCCAGGAAACCGCAGCGCTGCATTAGCCGCAGATGTTCTGAGGCCATGTGGCTAGGTATGCCGCATGCTTCGGCCAGGTCGCCGACCGTAAACCGGCCCTGCAGTAACATTTGCACCATCCGCAGACGATGCGGGTGCGCAAGGGTCTTGAGGCATTCCGCTGCTTGAGACAAGGCGTCCAACGATGTCAACCTGGTCCGGGGATTTGTTTTCATTTTGACCGCCATGAGAACCTCCTGATATTCAAATATATCGGAATATTACGATATGTCAATCGCAATTTTAGCGAGTTGGCAGCGAAAGGACTTCTGTTGAAGTTTTTGCCTTGCGGGCGTGCGAAGCTCGAAAGTCGGGGACGCCGTCGCTAATGCCGTTAATGCAGCTACCCAAGGAATTCTCTATCCATTTACAAATTGGAAATCAGTGATGTTGCTTTAGCAATCACTGGGAAGAAATTGGGAAGCGTATTGCCCGCACTGTCGCCATATCAGTACAATGCAACCTAAACGTCAATTTGTTTGTTTCCCTTACCCAGGCAAGACTTGCGACACAATCGCACGCCCAACGCCGCACTAACCCAACATCACCGGCGAAGACTCAAAATCCAGTACCCTCACGGGTGTGGAGGTTCAAGTCCTCTCTCCGGTACTTCTATAATTCAATGACTTGCAACTAGCCGGCCGCTGCTCGAAGTTCGGAGCCTCTGGCAGTATCTTTGCCGCACAAATCCGATGGAACGGTCGACTTTATAAAGACCATTCGTCCGCGCCGACGTATATTGGTAACTTATTGCAACCCTGGGTCTTGAACTCTTTGGAGGTTCCCACAATGAAAAACATCGTTCTGTTGTTGTCAACTTTATTTGCTGCAATCATTTCGATCGGGGTCGCGATCGCGGCGGATAACCCGCCGACGGACAAAGCACAAGTCGACGCCGTCCCGGCCAACGCCGCCCCGGCCGATGCCCACTCCGCGGACGAAGCGGCCATTCGCGCCTCCGGCGCCAAGTTCATCGAAGCGTATAACGCCCGCGATGCAAAAAAACTGGCCGCCTTGTGGTCGCCCGAGGCGGTTTACATCGACCCGCTGACCGGCGAACAAACCGTCGGCCGCGATGCCATCGAAAATGTCTTCGCCGATGCGTTTGCCGACAAGCAAGATGTGAAACTGTCCGTGGATGGCATTTCGATCGAATTCGTCTCGCCCAATGTCGCCATTGTGCGCGGTGTGGCGCATGTGATCCGGCCGGGCGAGGAACCGGTGGATTCCGATTTCACTTCGGTGCGCGTCAAACAGGACGGCCAATGGCTGATTGATCGCGTCTCGGAGGTCGAAAAGGAAAAAACGCCCCCCTCGAATTATGAACATCTCAAAGAATTGCAGTGGATGATCGGTTCCTGGCACGATAACGATCCCCGTCCCGCCGTAGAAATCCAAACCGACTGCGCCTGGACCAAAAATAAAAACTTCATCACCCGTTCGTTTGCCGTCGAAATTGGCGATCAAATTCGAAAATCGGGCATGCAGATTATTGGTTGGGACCCAGTCGCCAAGCAAATTCACTCTTGGGTGTTCGATTCCGACGGTGGCTTTGGCGAAGGCACTTGGACACACAAGGGAAATCAGTGGTTCATTCAAAACACAGGCACGTTGCCCGACGGGGGTAAAGCCACCACCCTCAATATCATGACCCGGCTCGACGACGACTCGTTCAAATGGGAATCGGTAAACCGCGACATTGATGGCACGCTGCAACCGGACGTCGATCCGGTGCTCGTCGTGCGAAAAACTGCTCCGTGAAGTTTCGCCATCAATCCAATCAACAAACACAATTCAATCTCCCTTGAGGTGCGGTGATGAAAAAATTCTTCTTGGTTCTCGTGGCAGCCGTGGCGGTGGCTTTCGCTTGCTCGAACAAAATTTGGGGCCGCGGCGGCATGGGGGGCGGCGGAAGAGTCGGCGGTGGCGGCGCGCGAGTCAGTGGGGGTGGCGGCGGCATGCGCACCGCAAGCGGCGGCGCACGCCCCTCGATGGGAAGCATGCCCTCCATGTCGCGCCCCACACAGTCGTTTAATCGTCCGAGCGGCGGTAATATCGCCGCGAACCGGCCCAGCGGCGGCAATCGTCAATCACTCGGGCAATTGCCCACGCCTGGAACTCGACCCGCTGGCGGCATGAATCGGCCAAACGGCGGCAATCTGGCCACGAACCGACCAAATGCTGGCCAGCTACCAAACGGCAGCCGACCCACTCAAGGCCAATTGCAAAACTTTCTGGATTTGCCCGGCGCCGGCGGCGCCACTCGCCCCGCAAACTTTCCTGGCGGTGGCGCCGGCGCAGCGATAGCCGGTGGAGCGCTGGCCGGCGGCGCAGCAGCGGAGTTTCTGCACGATCGACCCTCCGGCGGAAATCGCCCTGGGTCAGGCGATCTTGCCGGCGGCGGAGTTCGTCCAGGCGATGGCGGCAACCGCCCTGACCGCCCCGGTGACGGCGGTAATCGACCCGATCGTCCAGGCGATGGTGGCAACCGCCCAGGCAACGGCGGCAATCGACCCGACCGGCCTGGAAACGGTTGGGCGAACGATCGGCCTGATCGTATCAACAATTGGAATCAGTGGAACGGTTGGCGGCAAAACAATTGGACCAACATCAACAACAATTGGGGCGACCGCTGGCACAACAATTGGAACGACTGCAATCACTGGTTCAATAATAATTGGTGGGCCAATCATCCGTGCGACGGCTGGCGCTGGCCGGTCGGCGTGAATTGGTGGCGCTGGGCCGCCTGGGGCTCCATTGCAAACTGGATTCCTTGGGGCTGGTCTCAGCCGATTTATTACAATTACGGCGACAACGTCTATTACGATGGCGACTCCGTCTACTACGGCGATCAATCGGTCGCCACCGCCGACGAATATACTGAACAGGCCGAGGCCATCGCCAACAGTATTCCACCTAACGTTCAGCCTGCGCCGGAAGATTGGATGCCGCTGGGTGTTTTCGCCGTCACGCAAGATGGCGAATCGGCCAGCGACCAACCGACCATGTTTTTGCAATTGGCCGTCAGCAAGCAGGGCATTATTGCGGGAACGTACCAAAACACAGTGTCAGGCGTTGTGA
Source organism: Pirellulales bacterium (assembly GCA_035499655.1). Taxonomy (NCBI): domain Bacteria; kingdom Pseudomonadati; phylum Planctomycetota; class Planctomycetia; order Pirellulales; species Pirellulales bacterium. The sequence goes on along the minus strand of DATJYL010000241.1, from coordinate 4,598 downwards.
AATCGGTCGAAGGCATGGTCGACAAAGAAACCCAACGCGCAGCCTGGACAGCCGTGGGCGAAGATCGTCCGCTCATGGAAACCGGCCTGGGTAATTTAACGCAAGACACTGCCGGCGTGTTGGTTCACTTTGCCAACGGCGATACGCAGCGCTGGATGCTGGCCCGCATCAACAACCCCCAAGCCACCAATACGCCAAATTAACTACGACGTTGCCTGAAATCGGACGCCAAGTGTATGGACGCCACGGGCGATAGGATGGCGCCAATCGTACGGAAATAGAGAGTTTTGTCCAAAACAAAATAGGCCCGCGCGGCTTTTTTGCGCGCAGACTATCATTTAGAGCTTACGGAATTGCAGCCATACGATCCCATAACCGCGCCGCAACCGGGATGGCTCTGCGACGCGCAGCCGCTTCATCACAGCAAACCACCACGCGGTCGCGCAGCACCCAGCCGCCCTCCACCATTACATGCCTTACATGCTGCGATCCCAGGGCAAAAATCACGTGTGCGGCCAGGTTCTCTGAAGCCAGCGGCGTGAACGGTACGTAATCCGTAATCACCACATCAGCCGCGGCGCCCACACACAGTTGACCAAGCGTCACACCCAGCGAAGTCGACGCCCGCCTCGCCGAAGCCGCCAGCATTCGCAAAATATCGCCCGGCGATAAACCCTGCCGCGCCTCGCACGATTTGAACCACGCTGTTCGGGCCTCGGTAAACATATCGGCCCCAATGCCATCGGTGCCCAGCATGATCGGGCATTTCAGTTTCGATAGCGGCGCGTAGCCGACGGCGTTGTTCATGTTGGAGCGCGGATTATGGGCGATCGTCGGCTGCACTTCGTTCAGTTGATCAATGTCGTCATCGGTCAGGTGAATGCAGTGGGCCAGCACGCTATTGGGGCCGAGCAATTGATGCAGACTCAGCCGCTCCATAAGCGGCTTTTTGTATCGCTGGCGGCTGATTTGGTCGTCGCAGGGGTCTTCGGCGACGTGAATGTGGACGCCCACGCCGAATTCATCCGCCCATTGATGGATGCCGATGAGCGACAGATCGTCGAGCGTGAACGAAGCATGGGCACCGGAGAGTGCGGCAAAGCGGCCGTTGCGGGATTTCAGGCATTTGGCGATGTACCGGCGATCCTCTTCCAGCCCCGCCTCCCGGCCGGATTTACCGTTGCGATCGGTGACTTCGTAACACAGCACGCCGCGCAGGCCGACTTTTTCCAGGCCCCGCTCAATCAAATCGAGAGAGCCGTCAATACAATTCGGCGAAGCGTGGTGATCGATCAGCGTCGTCGTGCCGCACCGAACCGCTTCCAACGCGCCGATCAAAGCCGAAGTTTCAATCCCTTCCGCATCCAGCGCCCGATCCAGCCGCCACCACACCAATTGCAAAATCTCAAGAAAATTCTTCGGCGCCCGCGGCGGAGCCGGCATTCCCACCGCCAGCGCCGAATACAAATGTGTGTGCCCGTTCACCAAACCCGGCAGCAGCACCGCACCGCCGCAGTCAATCACTTCATCACCGGCGCTCGGTTTTACATTTCCCCGGGCAACAATTTTCCCGCCGTCGATGCGCAGGTTCCCCGCTTCCACCCGCGGCGGATCAATGTCGCACAGCACAGCGTTTTGCAAAACCAGCGGCATGGTGTGGCACAATGTTTCCGCGATGATCAATTTCAGTAATTAGCCGCCTGACTTGTCCGACGCTTTCACACAATCGCCAGCACCGCTTCCAATGTCGGCGGCACGTCCAGCGGTTCACCCACGGCCCGCAGCGCTCCAGCAATATCTTTCAGCCCGTTCCCCGTAATCATCGCCAGCACGTTCGATTTGGCATCCAAAATTCCCTGCTCACGCGCTGCCGCAATGCCGGCAATCGTGGTCGCAGCCGCCGGCTCGGCAAACACGCCCGTCAACCGCCCCGTCAGCGGCACCGCCCGCATAATTTCCGCGTCGGTCGTGGTCACATACGCCCCGTTGCTTTCCCGGACGGCGTTCACCGCCTTGCGCCAATTCCGCGGCACGGGAACATTGATGCTGTCGGCATATGTGTCGCCGGTTCCCGATCGGTCTAACTTTCCGGTGCGAAACGCATCCGCAATCGGTGCGACACCCTCGGCCTGCACGCCCAGCATTCGCGCCGTCCAATTCGTGATGCCCACTGCCTGCATTTCCACCACGCCTTTGTGCACGCCGGCAATCGAGCAGCCGTCTCCCACGCTGCACACGATCCACTGCGGCGGATCGTCGGTGCACTGCTCGGCCGCTTCCAACCCGCCGGTCTTTTTCCCTTCCACCAAATACGGATTGATCGCCGCATTGCGGTTGTACCAGCCGAACTTTTCGCACGCCTGCGTGCACAAATCGTAAGCCTGGGCGTATGTGCCTTGCACACGAAACACCCGGGCCCCGTAAGCCAACAGTTGGGCCAGCTTCCCCTGCGGCACGTTTTTGCCGACGAATATATTGCACGCCATACCCGCCACCGCCGCCGAATACGCCAAGCTGCTGGCCGCATTGCCGGTCGAAGCGCAGGCGATGGTTTCCATTCCCTCCTGCAAGGCCCGCTGCACGCCGACCGAACTCGGCCTGTCTTTGAACGATCCCGACGGATTCCGCCCGTCGTCTTTCAGCCGCAGCCGCGCAATCCCCAACGCCTTGGCCAGCCGCGGCGCTTCGATGATCGGCGTCCAACCCAAATGTCCACTCGTCGGGCAAAACGCCTCGTCTAGTGGCAATAACTCGCGGTACCGCCAATGCGACCATGCCCGTTGGGCTAAATTTTGTCTGGTCAGCGTTTGGGCCGCGCGGCGCAAATCGAACCGCACGTCCAAAATCCCCTCATCGGGACCACAACGCGGACAGGTGGATACCTCCCCCTCGCGGTATGAAGTGCCACACTGCACGCAGACAAGTTCAGTAATTGAACTCACGGCTAATTCCCGTAATTCCTTCGCGAAACCATCTATGGTAACATAATTAAATTCAGGACGTAACGATTGTGGATGGATGATACTCAATGGGATTGATCATCTTCGGAACCAAGACGACGTTGAAGCCCAAGGCCCCCGAAGGCCAATTTTTTTGCCCGTCCTGTGGTGGCAATTCATCCTATTCGCCGGTCAGATTGTGTAAATACTTCCACTTATTTTTTATACCAATTCTCCGAACACGCGACGACCCAGCGGGAATTCAATGTTGTCGCTGCCAACGGACTTTTGACGACGACGTCCTTTCGCATAGAGGGCAATTACAAACATGGACATGCCCAAAATGTGGCGCGAGTTTGCCCGAAACGAATGTCCGATGCCCATTTTGTAGGGTTCGTCCCGATGGAACACCCGCATAATCAATAATGCATAACGCGCCCAATAAAATTCTCGAAAAAACCATTCGCCGTTGCCGCGAGCGGAACATCGTCATTCCCACTTTTGCCCAATTGAAGAACCCCGACACGGTTCCGCCGGCCATCCGCGCGCGCCTCGCTGGCGAGGGACTGAACGACATCAACCCCGTCAACCTGTTCCGCATCACCTGGAAGAACGAACCCAAAGCCAAAGGCGGCGGCTACAACCAGGGCAATTGGCTCGAATTTCCCTCGGCCCTGACCGGCGTGCCCTCCAGAATTATTGGCCTGGTGGGCAAGTATTTTCCCACCGGGGCGCACAAAGTCGGCGCCGCCTTTGGCTGCCTCGTGCCCCGATTGGTCTCCGGCCACTTCGATCCCACCACCCAAAAAGCCGTCTGGCCCAGCACCGGAAACTATTGCCGTGGCGGCGCGTTCGACAGTGCCCTATTGGGCTGCACCGCCGTCGCCATTTTGCCGGAGCAAATGTCGCGGGAACGGTTCGATTGGCTGGCTTCCATCGGGGCCGAAGTCATCAAAACCCCCGGCGGCGAGGCCAATGTCAAGGAAATTTATGACAAATGCTGGGAGATTAAACGCACCCGCCCCGATTGCGTCATTTTCAACCAGTTCGAAGAGTTCGGTAACGCCGCCTGGCATTATCATTTGACCGGCGGCATCGTCGATGAAATTTATCAGCGCGTTGCCAAATCGGGCGATCGTCTTTCGGGCTACATTTCCGCCACGGGCAGCGCCGGCACCATTGCCGCCGGTGATTTTTTGCGAACCAAATATCCTTCCGTGCGCGTGGTGGCGACCGAAAGTTTGCAATGCCCCACGCTGCTAACATGCGGCTTTGGCGATCACCGCATCGAAGGCATCGGCGATAAACACGTCCCCTGGATTCACAATGTCCGCAATACTGATGTCGTCGCTGCCATCGACGACGAGCAATGCCTGATGCTGTTGCGATTGTTCAACGAACCCGCCGGCCGCGCGTTTTTGCAAAAACAAGGCGTGCCCGCCGCGATGCTCGATCAACTCAACCTCGTGGGCATTTCCGGCATTTGCAATTTAGTGTCGGCCATCAAAACGGCCAAGTTCTTCGAGATGACTGGCCGTGACGTGCTATTTTTACCGCTGACCGATTCCCTCGATCTGTACGGCTCGCGCCTGGAAGAAATGCGACAGCAGCACGGCCCGTATTCAGAATTACTCGCCGCCCGCCACTTCGGCCGCTACC
>DATJYL010000240.1 GCA_035499655.1 Pirellulales bacterium | reverse complement strand
TTGCCATCTGACCCACACTCTCGATCCGCTTTCCAATTCGCATGGCCAATTTGTTCACTAGGAAGTGAACAAGCAAAGGAATATCGCTGGTCCGCTCGCGCAGGGGTGGCAGATGGATTGGAAATACGTTCAACCGGTAGTACAAATCCTCGCGGAATGTTTTCTCCTTAGTCGCTTTCAGGAGATCGCGGTTAGTCGCAACGATTACCCGCACGTCGGCCTTGATGATCGTTGTTCCACCGACGCGCTCGAACTCTCGTTCTTGCAACACGCGGAGCAATTTGGCCTGAACGTCGGCGGGTAGCTCGCCGATTTCATCCAAAAAAATTGTTCCGCCAGCGGCAAGCTCGAACCGACCGATGCGCCGTGCGATGGCGCCGGTGAAAGCACCTTTTTCGTGACCGAAAAGTTCCGACTCGACGAGGCTGGAGGGCAACGCGGCGCAATTCAGCTTGATCAAAGGCTTATCACTCCGACGGCTAGCCGAGTGAACGGCGCGAGCGATCAGCTCCTTCCCGGTTCCTGTCTCGCCGGTGATGAGCACGGTGCTGTCTGTAACGGCAACCCGATTGACTTTTTCGAGCGCCTCCAGCAGTGCCGGGCTCTGACCGACGATTTCCTCGAAGTTGTGAACCGATTTGATTTCTTCTTGCAAATAGAGGTTTTGTGCAGTCAGCCGCGCTTGTTCTTGTTCCATCAGCATGCGATCCGTGATATCAATGAACATCGTGCGGGTGTAGTTACCACTGGGATCCGGTTTCGACCACCATTGAATCCAAATCGGTTTGCCGTTGTCTTTCCGGCGTAGCTCCAACACGACACCGCTGGTATCGGCGCCACGGCCAACTGAAGACAGCGCTTGCTCGACTCTGCGCTGAGCATCGGGAGTTTGGGGAACAAGCGACAAACCGAGTGTCTTGCGCACTTCCTCGGGTTTAATTCCCAGTATTCGCAGCGCGGCTCGGTTGGCACTGAGAAAGCGTGAATCCAAACCTTCGTGAACGTAGGCAATCGGCGCCTCATCAAACAAATCACGATACCGCTCGTTGCTTTCCTTGAGCAGCAACTCCATTCGCAGTCGTTCTAACTCCGCGGCCGCGCGGGCCGCAAAAATGCGAAAGATGAGCATGTCGCGCGGCACTTCTGGCATTGGGTCGGTATCAAACACGCACAAGTGCCCGAGGTGCTCGCCACTAGCGGCGATTAACGGTACTCCCAGATAACTTTCAATTCCCATCTCAACTAGCGCAGTGTCGAGTGGAAATCTTTTATGGACCCCCTGGGGATAGTGACACAGATTGCCCCGAACAACATCTTCGCAAGGTGTTCCAGGGAGGTCGTATTCGACATTCGCTGCCAATTTGCCGTTATTCCAATAAGCCATCGTGCGAGCGCGATTTCCACCGCAAAACTCCGCGATAAACGAATAGCGGCATTTCAGCGCCGTCGCCAAATGTTCAACTAGAGACTGCAAAAACTTCTCGCCTGTGGCATGCGCGGTCCCCTCTAATATCAGACGCAATGGAGCAACGTCATCGATTGCTGAACCCGAGCGGTCGGTAGAGGAATAAAATTCGGCCATTGAATCACGAGTAATGCCGCGTTGCGATACGGCGCGGAACTCCATCATAGCCGACCATTGCCATCGCTGACGAGATGCCAAAAAGGCAGTGAAACCTTAGTAAGGGATCGTTCATCTAAACGAGGTGTCTTACTAACCAGCCAGCGGAAGCTCGAACGGCTCGTAAACCTTTAATCTTATGGAGATTCAATCATGCAACGCATTCAGGCAGTACCAGCGGACCAAGTCACTCCAAAGGCCAAAGAACTTCTGGAAGGCGTACAAAAGAAGCTGGGAATGACGCCCAACATGATGAAAACAATGGCCAACTCGGCCGCAGTGTTGGAAGGCTATTTAAGCCTGAGCGGTGCTTTAGGTCACGGTGTGTTGCCGGCTAAACTGCGCGAACAATTAGCGCTGGCTATCGCCGAGGAAAACGCTTGCAGCTATTGCCGTGCGGCCCACAGCGCAATCGGAAAGATGGTCGGCTTGAACCCTGAAGCGATTCTTGATGCCCGTCGTGGTTCTTCGCAGGATGCCAAAACCCAAGCCGCCCTACAATTCGCGCGGATCGTGACTCAGAAAAAAGGCCATGTATCCGACGCCGATTTGGTCGAAGTTCGGAAGGCTGGCTACAATGATGGCGAGATTGGCGAAATCATTGCTCATGTAGCATTGAATGTGTTCACCAACTACTTCAATGAAACCGCGAGTACGGAAATCGATTTTCCGAAGGTTGTATAGTCCGTGGCTCCCCCAATTAAACCCCCGTTTACGCTCGACTCGGCTCTCGCCAAAGTGAAGGCTGCGGAAAATGCCTGGAATACCTGCGACCCGGAAATCGTGGCCCAGGCGTACACCGTCGATTCGCAATGACGAAATCGTACGGAGTTTTTCCAAGGCCGTGAGGCGATCAAGGATTTTCTACGCAGAAAGTGGGCAAAGGAACTGCACTATCGCTTAATGAAAGAGCTCTGGTGTTATACGGGGAATCGGATTTCGGTGCGATTTGAGTACGAGTGGTTTGACGCAGGCCAGCAACAATGGTATCGGACTCACGGCAACGAACATTGGGAATTTGACGACGAAGGTCTAATGCGCCACCGCGACATGAGCGCCAATGATGTGCCAATCCTCGAATCGCAGCGGCGATATCAGAAAGCCTGAATGCACCGCGTTTTGGACTGGCAGCGATGCGAATAGTCATGCTTGGGGCACTTGACTATCCCGAGCACTCAGAATGGCTCTCACAAGTTCTTCGGGAATCGGGATTACATCGTGCGCCGAGCGCGCCTCGCCTAAGTGCCGAACGTTCCTGATCGTGGTCTCAAACGAATCTAAATAGCGTCGGCAATTGCCGCAGCCGAGCAGGTGAATTCTGAACAGAACCCGCTGCCGTAACGGCAGCGATCCGTCGAGATAGTCCGTCAAGAATTCTGTGACTTCTCTGCAAGACATATTGTATTCCCTTTGCGGTTTGGATGCGTCCAGCAGTTCAAAGTTACGTGTTCCGATGAGATTTCCTAAAACCGCGCGGATTTTCAAAAAAAACGCCGCTCGTGTAACCGTATCCTCGCCACGGCATCCAATAGATGGGAACGAGGCACCCGCGTGAATTAAGCGGGCGACCACAATCCCTCAAATTCCATATTAGGAGACATTGCGATGAAAAATTCATTTGTTGGCTTCGTACTCGGTTGTACGGTTAGCGTGGCCGCATGTTGCCTACTGACGGGCTGCGGCTCAAGCAGTGGACAAGGCGACAAGATGAACAGCCCGAAGATGGGTATGGAAGACAAAATGATGAACGACAAGATGACCGGTGACAAAATGAACGGCGACAAGATGACCGATGACAAGATGACTGGTGACAAAATGAGTACGGACAAGATGAACACAGACAAGATGGGGCATTAATTAGGTTTTGAAAGCAAGGTCGCCGCTCGATAAGGCCTCGGAGTGACATTCCATGAAACGTCTGGAGCACAAACATCCACGGCCCATTCGCTGGATGCACTGGCTAAACGTGCCGCTCCTGTTTGGGATGATTTGGAGCGGTCTAATGATCTATTGGGCCAATGATGTGTTTCGCATCGGGATCGGCAACTGGACTTTGGCCCATTTTTTCCCTGATTGGTTTTACGAAGCACTCCGTTTAGATCACCGTTTAGCAGAAGGAATGTCATGGCATTTCGCCATTATGTGGGTATTTGCCATCAACGGGATTTGCTACGTAACGTACACGTTTGCCTCGGGAGAGTGGCGCCATCTATTGCCGAATCGAAAAAGTTTTCGCGAAGCGTGGATGGTGATTTTGCACGATCTGCACTTGAGCAAAATCGAGCCGCCTAAACGCAAGTTTAACGGAGCCCAGCAATTCGCATATACCGGTGTTGTTTTGATGGGTTTCGGATCGCTCGTGACTGGCTTAGCCATCTATAAGCCGATACAAGTCGTCTGGCTGACAAGTTTGTTGGGCGGATATGCTTGGGCACGGTGGGAACATTTTTGGCTTACCATGGGGTACCTGTTCTTTTTCGTGATCCACATTTCACAGGTTATTCGAGCGGGGTGGAATAATTTTCGCGCGATGGTCACTGGGTACGAATTGACTTCAACAGAGAAGCCATCCCATGACTGAATCCTCACCCAAAGTAGAGGAGTCGGTCCCCTCCCTTTCTGCAGAATCGCAGATGCGTCGGCTCACCCGGCGCAGTTTCACTGTCGGCGCTGCAGCAGCACTAACTGGAATGGCCGGAGTGGGTTGGGTCGCAACTCGACCGGAAGATGACGGGGTTCCCTGGCCACTACGGCGAATTCTGGAATTCAACGAGAGCATCGCCCAAAGATTCTTCAATGCTCAAAGGTTGGCCCCAGAGTTTCCCGCCGGGGTGGCAGAGGATCTTCGCGAAAATGGCCACGTTGGCTTGATGAGCCCAGCAAACCTTGACGATTGGATGGTGCATGTTCTCGGTAAAGTCGATCGTCACATACCTCTCAGCGCAATTAAAGAGCTCACCGCCTACGAAATGACCACCCAATTCAAATGCATTGAAGGTTGGGATCGAATTGTCAGTTGGAAAGGAGTTCGTTTATCGGACTTCCTCAATAAATTTGCTGTTGCGAGCCAGTACATCGGCATGTCGACCCCGCCCGACGGTCAAACACCCGATGGTCAGTCTGATCTTTATTATGTAGGGCTGGATCGTCCTAGCGCATTACATCCGCAAACTTTGCTGTGCTACCAAATGAATGGCGCGCCGCTAACACAGGGGCACGGAGCCCCGCTCCGCTTGGTGAGTACAGTGAAATATGGTTACAAGAACATCAAACGTATCGGCGTAATCGAATTGACCGACGAGCGACCCCCGGACTATTGGGCACAGCGCGGCTACGATTGGTACGCCGGGCACTAAACACATCAAATCGCAATCACTTGGCTCCCGAGTTCCGGAATCGGCTGCGAAGCCTGAAACCAACTTGCTAAAGAACAGCGGTCTTGTTGATTCCACTGCCTTCGTCGGCTTTCATCGTCAGCGCTAGCTGGCTGAGGCCGAAGGCCCTTGGCCCCGACGAGGAAGGCCAGAGAAGGCGTGGACGGAGCCGCCCCCCTGCTTTACCCCTTAACTGCCTTTGTTGGCCGATTCCGAGGGGTTTTTCAGCGTCAGAATTCGCTTTCCCCGCTGCCAATTTACATGGTAAGATTATGTATGTAGATATTGATATAGTACGACATAATCTAACTGACGAAACTGGTCAAAAACGGGAGCAAATCCTGACGCTCGCTCGGGAGAGAGGAATCCTGCGCCCACGGGACCTGGAACCGCTGGGAATTGCCGGAGAGTACCTGAATAAACTCCATAACGAAGGAATACTGGAGCGCCCGGGTCGCGGACTGTATCGCCTCGCCCACGCCAAGCCAGGCCGTTTCGCGCAGTTCGCCGAAGTTGCCAAACGCACGCCGCAGGGCGTAGTCTGCCTGCTATCGGCGCTGGCCTTTCATGGTCTGACCACGGAAAACCCGCATCAGATCTGGCTGGCGATTCCCAGCAAAGCTCGCCCGCCGAAAATCGAGTATCCGCCAGTGCGGATTGTGCGATATGCTGATACGGCGCAGCGCTTCGGCATTCAAGCCCATCGGATTGACGGTGTGGAGGTGAAGATTTACTCTCCCGCCAAGACGGTGGCCGACTGTTTCAAATTCCGCAACCAAGTGGGGCTGGATGTGGCACTGGAAGCGCTGCGTGATTGCTGGCGCAAAAAGCTGGCCACCAGCGACGAACTTTGGAAGGCTGCCAAAGTGTGCCGCATGACGAACGTAATCCGTCCCTACATGGAAGCTGTGATTTGAAATCCGGAGAGAAGAGCAGCGAACCTGGAAGACAGCCAGTCTGATTCCGCACTGATTTTCGCGCGTTAGTCGAATCGGCTAATGAAGGTGGTTGGCACGGTCGAAGAGCCGATCAATGCCCGGAATCAAAGCGCTGGAATTGAACGGCTGATTGACACACTGTTGCGATGCAAAATCAACATCGGTTGCGTCAACAACCTAGTTCTCTTCGTGGCATTTGCATCGCTAAAGCGTGGCTTTTGCATGGCAAAAAGCTGGGGAACTAGGATTTGAAGCGGCTCAGAATATCCATACTGCGCATCGCAGTTGCAGGACATTTGGGTAGCAGTTCGCGTCCCCGGAATGGTTTATATCAGGTCCGGGACCGATTTTCTATTGCGGTTACAGGGCAACTATGGGGAGCCTGTGTATGCCATTCTGCGTCAACTTTGCGTCAAGTGCTTCGGCACTGAATCTGAACCGTTCAGACACTGGATTTTGAGTCTTCGCCAATGATGTCGGGAAAGTGCGGCGTTTGGCGCGCGGTTGCGTTGCAAGTCTATTACCGCCTGCGGCGGCCAACTCATTCGAGGTCACTCGGATCATATCCAGGCTTCTTATAAATGTTGTCCCAATTGTTGGCGATGTCTGGCTTGTAGACCTTCTCATTCCAATTTTGCGGAGCGACTTCCTGCATGGCGACAGAGACCGATTCTTCGCCGTAATCGAAGACTTCCATTACGTCCTTCGTAATTAAGTCGGCGAGTTTTTTCTTCTGCTTTTCTGTTTTACCAGGCCACAGTTTCACTATCACGTGGGGCATAGTCTTCTCCTTCAACCTATTCAAGAGATAAATTCCAAACTCGTTTGCACATCTGGCGTGGTTTCACTCCTACTACCAAGAAATCTCTTGCCGATCACGAAACAACTTTCCGGTCAGTTCGTGGGGCGCATCGGCAGCGAGCCACACCGCAGTGTCGGCACCCTCTTCTACAGAGCTGGTGGCGTTTGGGCCGCCCATATCCGTCCGCACCCAACCAGGGCACATCGAGTTAACGGAAATACTTTCAGCCTCCAAGGCCTTCGCCAACATAATAGTGAGCCCATTCAGCGCGAGCTTTGACAGACAATAGCTCGGTACGCCTGGAGACAATCCGGCCAGCTCACCGTATCCACTGGAAACGTTGATGACGCGGGCAGCCGGTGCTTTCCGCAAATAAGTAAGAAACCCTTGGGTCGTTTCGAGCGCTCCGAAAGTGTTCGTCTGGAACGTCTCGACCATCTGCATCCGTGGCACAGTCAATATACTGATGCCTTCGTCGGGATAGATGCCCGCATTATTGATCAACACGTCCAGACGATCTGATATTTTGCCAAACTGGCTCGCAGCGTTTCGAACGCTTTCCGAACGGCTCACGTCCAGCGAAAGGAAAGTTGCCACACCGCCGAATGTCTGCATCGCTTTCACCGCCTTCGTGCCGCTCGTTTCATCACGGGCAGCGATGACGACATGAAATCCTCGTCGCGTCAGTTGCTTGGCCGTTTCAAATCCGATACCGCGATTGGCGCCGGTAATCAGTGCAACCTGTTTCGTACTTTGGGTGCTCATTGCTGGTCCTCGTTATCGACTCTGTCAGTGCACTCAACGGCCGGTCATTCGCTCTAGTGATTCGCTTCCAGCGATCCTGGTTAGTTCGCCTGTCGACAAATCAATCACAATTCCTCCCCTAACGCTTAGTTTTTGCCGCACCATTCGACGAGGCATTTGGCAGCAGCAAGCTCTTAATTGCACGACGCTCATCCATCGCCCGATACCCCTCGGCCACCTGCTCAAGTGGCAAGACAAGGTCGAATACTTTGCCTGGCTCGATTTTTCGGTTCCACACGAGTTCGATTAGTTTCGGCAGATATCGCCGCACCGGCGCGGGACCGCCATGAAGATGTACATGGGTGTAGAACAGGTCCTCGCCTTTGAACTCGACGCCGTGCGGAACGCCAACGTAAGAGACGTAGCCGCCGCGACGTGTGCATTGAATCGCCTGCGTCATGGATTGCTGCGTTCCCACGCATTCGAGGACCGAATCTGCGCCGATGCCATTGGTCATATCTTTGATACGGTTGACACCGTCTTCGCCTCGTTCAGTGACAATATCTGTTGCGCCGAATTCCCGTGCGAGCTTTTGACGGCTTTCGTACCTGCTCATCGCAATAATCCGTTCAGCTCCCATTTGTTTTGCTGAAAGCACGCCTAGCAGTCCGACCGCTCCGTCGCCGACAACGACAGCGGTGGCGCCTGGTTTGACATTCGCTGCATCAGCCGCGAACCAGCCGGTACCAAGCACGTCGGATGTGGCGAGCAAGCTCGGCACGAGATCTTCCGGCGGCACGTCCAGTGTGGGAACCAGTGTTCCGTCCGCCAGCGGCACTCGAAGCAGTGGCGCCTGGGCACGCAACATCCATTCGCGGTGCGCGCACGAAGACTGATAACCGTACTGACAGTTCGGGCAGGTATTGTCAGACGTAGCAAAAGAGCCGACAACGAACTGCCCTGGCTTAATCGACTTCACGTCGCGGCCCACTTCCTCGACGACGCCACTGTATTCGTGACCCATCGGCGTCGGCCCATTGATGGGCTGCAATCCTCGGTATGGCCAAAGGTCCGATCCGCAGACGCAAGTGGCGGCAATGCGGATGACGGCGTCGGTTGGTTTTTCGATTCTGGGCGTCTCGCGATCTTCGAAGCGGATGTCGCCAGGTCCATACAGTACTGCTCCTCGCATGATGTTCTCCTTTCTAGTAAACGATTACGGTTTGCCCGGCCAGAGCTCTTCGGTGACGTGTGGCATTTTTTGACCCTCCGATATCATTCCGTGGCTATTGCACCGTTTGTCCGCCGTCGACGACCATTGCGTGACCGACCATAAAAGCGGCGCCCTCCGAACACAGCCATAGGACAGCTGCGGCGATTTCCTCAGGTTTGCCCATTCGTCCAGCCGGTTCTTCAGCGATGACCTTTGCCCGCCCTTGGGATGTGCCGCCAGTAAATCGGCCCATCATTGGCGTATCGATATACCCGGGACAGACCGCGTTGATGCGAAGGTTCTGAGCGGCATAGTCGAGAGCCGCGGCGCGTGTGAGTCCGATCACGCCATGTTTGGCAGCGGTGTAAGCTGGGCTGCCCTTGATTCCGATGACTCCAGCTCCCGACGACGTATTGACGATCGCGCCGCCTCCCTGCTTGATAATCAGCGGTATTTCATACTTCATGCACAAAAACACGCCGCGCAAATTGATATCGACAATGCGGTTCCACTCGTCTTCATCGTAGTCTGCAAGCGGGGCCGCTTTCCGAGGCTCGATGCCGGCGTTGTTGAACGCGAAGTCAAGCCGCCCGAAAGCTTCAATGGTCTTGGCTAGCGCGCTCTTCACATCCGCAGTTTTTGTCACATCGCAGGTGACAGCAATCGCCCGCCCGCCCTCCTTTTCAATCAGGCTTGCCGTCTCTTGATTCGCCTTCTCGGAGACATCGGCGGCCACGACGCTAACTCCCTCGCGGGCGAATGCCAGGGCCGTCTCGCGACCAATGCCGCTACCGGCACCCGTCACAAATGCTACTTTTCCCGGAGGACTTCCGTTTGGGTGATTCGTCATTGAGTGCTCCTTTCAGTGTTCAGTTTCCGATGCTGTTCTTCGAAATGTTCTTGCTCGCCTGAATAATAGCGCTAATTCACATAGTCACAATCGTCGGTTCCTACGGACTTCTAGCCTAATTCTCCGGCTACGCGATCGATTCAGATGACTTTAGGACCCAAAGCTTGTATAAATCTATTGAGATGAACACCACTAAACCGACCACATCAAAGCAGAATTCGGGCGATCGCTTGGCTGAGTTGCTCGATGCACTTGCCGTGCGCGAGGGAAAACAGCCGACATCGGTCGCGGGAGTAGAAGTGTCGCGAACCTCGTACCCAACGGCGGGAACTCCGGTCATTTATGAGCCGATGATTCTGTTCATCGCCCAGGGGCGGAAGATTGGTTATCTAGGCGACGAGGTGTTGACCTATGACAAGAACCATTATCTGGCCTTGTCGGTCCCTGTGCCGTTTCAGTGCAAAGTCGAAGCTTCTCCAGAAGAGCCGGTGCTGGCGCTGGTGATTTCCGTTGACCCGACGATGCTCAGCGAAATATTGATCAATCTGGATGAGCCGAGTATATCCGATGTGGCGGTGCCGCGAGGCATTTATTCATCGGGAATGACCGATGAGCTGCGTAGCGCCGTCATCCGACTTTTGGAGTGTCTGAGTTCGCCGACGGACAGCCGAATTCTTGGACCGCAAACCGTTCGAGAAATCGTTTATCGTGTGCTGCAAGGCGAGCAAGGTGGCGCAATGCGCGCCATGGCTGCCCGCAACGATCAGTTCATGCGAATCGCAAGGGTGCTGCAATTCATCAATACGGATTTCGCTCGTCCGCTCAGTACCGAAGACCTGGCGAAGCAGGCGCGCATGAGCGTCTCCACGTTCCACCAAAATTTCAAGGCGGTTACCGCGACTTCACCGCTTCAATACCTCAAAAACATCCGACTCCATAGAGCACGACTGCTGATGGTCAACGAAGGCCACAACGCGAATACCGCTGCGACGGCTGTCGGATACGAAAGTGCGTCGCAATTCGGCCGTGAGTTCAAGCGTTTGTTTGGCGGCAGTCCTGCTGATGACGCTTCCAAACTTCGCGACAGGCTCGTCACAGCCAAAGGTGGAACCTTAGACCGTTGGGTGCCCGCAAGCACAACTTGAATGATCGCGATCTCGACTCGGCAAATCTTGTTTGTTGGCGCGTCGCGACGAATGTGATCCGCCCCTACATGGAAGCTGTGATTTAAGATCTGATCAGCGGAAAAACAATCAGCCAGATTGTGTCCGAGCCGGATTCACACAGAGTAGCGATTGATAAAGAGCCCGATTTTGCCAGCGCTTTGCAGTTGTTAAGAGACACTGCGAATTCGGAAACAATCCACTTATCGAACCGAGTGAATTGGTGTGCTAATGCTATGCAAACTCAATAGTGATTGCGCTGACAACCTAGTTCCCTGTGTGGCGTTTGCATCGCCAAAGCGTGGGTTTTGCATGGCGAAAAGCTGGGGAACTAGGATTTGAACCGGCTCAAAATATCCACGCTGCGCATATTGCTTGCAGGACATTTGGGTAGCAATCCGCGTTCCTGGAGTGATTTATACCACGTCCGGGGCCGATATTCTATTGCGATTGCATTGCGGTTATAGGGAGGCTGTGTGTGCCATAAAGCGTCAACTTTGCGTCAACTGTTTTCTTG
This sequence comes from Pirellulales bacterium, assembly GCA_035499655.1. Classification (NCBI taxonomy): domain Bacteria; kingdom Pseudomonadati; phylum Planctomycetota; class Planctomycetia; order Pirellulales; species Pirellulales bacterium. Next base: position 4,200 of record DATJYL010000240.1, on the reverse strand, counting down.
TGCCTTTTGACAACATCGTCCGTTGATTGATCGGCGGCTCTGCGTACGCCCCGTCGCTCCCGATTGACCAATACCACGGTTCAGGCGCACTGCTAATTCCTGGAGTTACAACCAGAAAAATCCGACGATATGGAGAAGGTTTCGATCTGAATAAATCTCTGCAAAAACTTTTTGGAAATTGTGTGAACCAGTTCATGGCGGCTGGCGTCTAAGAGGCACAGAGACAATGTGCCGTCGCCAGGACGACAGCACGAAACATCAATAACCCCTTACAGTATCCAGACTTCAATGTCGCAATTACAGCTAAGCTCGATCCAAGAACGAAGTGATGCGGGATATTCCGCGCTGCGAGAAACATTTCTCGCAGGGAATATACCCCCACACCCACTACGCTTGTGACGCTCGGCTGTAATTGCACGAGACAGGCTCAAAAGCCCGGTGTCACAACGACATCGGGCTTTTTTTATTGGCTTGGTGGTGTGGGGTGCGGCCACAACTCCCAGTTCGATGACGGGTCGGTAGCTGAGATGGCATAGCGCTTGGCTGAAAACCAGGAGACGAGGATTCGAGCGCCTCCCGACCCACTGCGCTCAAGGTGCGCGCTGACACAACACAACGGCCCGTTCGACTTCTGGTGAGGTCGTCAGTCTTTCAAGCTGAATAGGTCGGGTTCGAATCCCACACGGGTCACTGAATTGAAAAAACAAAACAACGGGATGTTGGGCAGTGGCAAGCCCGCGTGCCTTGGGCGCACGATCGTGTCGGTTCGATTCCGGCCATCCCGACTGAGCGACAGCGGTAGTCGAGGGCTGGTTGCCCAAACCCGGCTGATAACCGAGTCGCGCTGAGTTCGATTCTCAGGGCTACCACTGATCTGACCAAAACAAAAACGGAGAACACCGAAATGACAAAGATTGCGCGGCTTAAACGCATACGCCAAATCCCTCTGGGGCTGTGGCGTAACGGCAGCGTACTCGCCTTTTAAGCGACGAGGTAAGGGTTCAACTCCCTTCGGCCCCACTGAATGAGTTTTCGTGCAACTTGTGGCGCGTAGCTCAGTGGTGAGAGCAGGTCTCTTATAAGGACCAGGTCGAGGGTTCGATTCCCTCCGCGCCGACTGAAAACAACACGGGATCAAGGTGCTAGCGGCAGCATGTCTGGCTCTTAACCAGATCGGTGAGGGTTCAAGTCCCTCTGATCCCACTGTCGGAAATGCACTGGTCGTCCAGCGGCGAAGACTCCGCACTTGTAATGTGGCAACGCGGGTTCGAGTCCCGCCCGGTGCTCCTGCTCTTTGACAATTTACTCAGCTCAAACGCACCCATGATGTAACGGTAGCCTGCTGCCTTGCCATGGCGGAAGCGCGGGTTCAACTCCCGCTGGGTGCTTTTCATTCACGGCGTATAGGAAAGTCTGGAAATCCGCTTGCTTCGGGAGCAAGAGATCGTCGGTTCAAATCCGACTGCGCCGACTTCTTTGCGGTGTGGCCCAATGGTAAGGCAACTCCCTGTTAAGGAGAGGATTGCTGGTTCGATTCCAGCCACCGCAGCTAATGGAAGGGCAAGCCGAAGGGCGACGGCAACTGTTTCGAAAACAGTCGAGCGATGAGCCTTGTGAGTTCGACTCTCACCCCTTCCGCCTTGAGTGTGCCCTTGGCCGAGCGGCATTAGGCGCCAGCCTTCCAAGCTGGAAAGGTGGGTTCGATTCCCGCAGGGCACTCTTCGCAAACAGAAATGATCGGGGATCGGCTAGCGGTAGGCTTCCTGACTTTGAATCAGGAGACGGAGGTTCGAACCCTCCTCCCCGAATTGAAAGCAATAAACACTCCGGGGCAGTTGCTGTTGGTAGTGACGCCTGGCTCTGAACCAGGAGGACGTTGGTTCGATTCCAACCCCCGGAACTTTGATCGATTGGGCTCATCGTCCAACAGGAAGACGTCGGCTCCGCACGCCGAAAATCCGAGTGCAACTCTCGGTGAGTCCACTGCATGAAATACAGTCCCGTGGTCCAGCGGCACGACTCCTGGCTCACATCCAGGCAACGATGGTTCAACTCCATCCGGGACTACTTCCGCCCAGGTACGCCAACTCGGCAGAGCGGCTTGGCTTAAACCCAAGCGTTTGTGGGTTCGACTCCCACCTTGGGCACTTTCCTGCCGCGGCTCGGTAGGCAATCGGCAGACCACTTTCGCTTAGAACGAGAGATGCTGTGGGTTCGAGTCCCACCTGAGCCACTTAATTGAAACTTTGTCCTCGCGGAGCAGCCAGGAGTGCTCGTCGCCCTGTCAAGGCGAAGATCGTGGGTTCAAATCCCATCGGGGACGCTAACGCGGCACGGTATGCAAATCGGCAAAGCAGCGAAGCTCAAACCTTCGTGATTGCGGGTTCAAATCCCGCCTGTGCCACTTAATTAGAGCTAACGCCCTGCGCGCGGCAGACGTCCGTCTGCCGTGCTCGGTTGCGGGTTGTGATCCTCGTGGCGGCCTGTAAAGCCGTTGTCGCTAAACAAGCGAGGTGGATGACGATGAGTTCGATTCTTACACAACCCACTGCGGCCCGTTCGTCTAGTGGCAGGATGCGAGACCCTCATTCTCGCGACGCGGGTTCGAGTCCCGCACGGGTCACTGATTCAGAGACACGACCAAGTGATGGAACTGGTAGACATCCGACGTTCAGAACGTCGTGCCCATTGCGGCGTGGGAGTTCGACTCTTCCCTTGGTCACTGAAACATGACGCAGGTGAGCCAGTGCTCAGCCGGGCCTCATAAGCCCAGCCCGTCGGGTGCGACACCCGAACCTGCAACGGCCGGGTACGCAAACTGGTAAAGCGACGAGGTCGAGAGCCTCGTGAATTTGTGAGTTCGACTCTCACTCCGGTCACTAACACGATCCCGTGGTCCAGCGGCAAAGACGCCTGGTCGACATCCAGGAAATCGATGGTTCGATTCCATCCGGGATCACTGATGAAGTTGGTCTGTAAGTGTTGTGGCAGCACGCCTCCTCGGTAAGGAGGAAGACCGGGTTCAATTCCCGGACGGACCTTGAAGTGAACACGGGCTGCTCGTCCAACGGGAAGACGCCTGGCTTGCAACCTGGAAATCGGGGTTCGATTCCCCGGCAGGTCCACTGAAACAAAAGGGCTCATGGTCCAACGGGAAGACATCAGGCTGGCAGTCTGAGGATCCGGGTTCAATTCCCGGTGAGTCCACTAACTGGAAGGTAGCCGGATACGGTTGGCCGGGCCGCTTTGCTAAAGCGGTTCTCGCTTGTCGAGATGAGGGTTCAATTCCCTTGCCTTCCGCTGGAATGATTTGCGCCTCGGTGGTGAAACGGATGATCACATCTCGCTTCTAACGAGAGATTCCGGGTTCGAGTCCTGGTCGAGGCATATGGTGTCTGTGGTGTAGCGGTTTCTGCACGGCTGGCTGTGAACCAGAAGGTGGCGGTTCAACTCCGCTCAGACACCCCTGTTGGGATTTTGTGAGCGTTGTCGCTGTGAGTGAGTCATTTCGAAGCCACTTTGATAATCGTGATTTGGAGATACCTATGGTCGCTAAAGCACTCGAACGTCCGACGCTGGTGCTCAACCGCAACTGGCAGCCGGTAAACGTGGCCACCGTGGGTCGCGCGCTGGTGCTGTTGTGGAACGAGTCGGCTCGCGTCGTCGACCCGGAAAACTATCAGACCTACACCTGGGCTGATTGGTCGCAGTTGCGTGTGCGCGATGGCGATCCGTACATCCAGGCGATTCGGCTGCGGCTACGGACGCCGGAAGTGATCGTGCTTGGCAACTACGATCGGCTCCCAAGCGCCGCCGTCAGCTTCAGCCGCCGCAATTTGTTCAAGCGCGACCATTGGACTTGCCAGTATTGCAATGTGCAGCCAGGCGCCGACGAACTAACGATCGACCACGTTGTTCCGCGGTCGCAGGGCGGCACTTCGACCTGGGAAAACTGCGTGCTGGCGTGTGTGACTTGCAACAAGCGCAAGGCCGACCGCACGCCACAGCAGGCCGGTTTGAAGTTGCGGCATGCGCCGGTTCGTCCGTTGTGGAAGCCGATGTATGCCCGCCACACAGTGCGAATCGAAAGCTGGTCGAAGTTCGTCAGCGAAGCGTACTGGAACGTAACGCTGGAAGCGTAGCAATGACGTTGGCACGGCCGACCCAAGCTGGGCAGGCTTGGATCGTGCCGACGCCAAC
>DATJYL010000239.1 GCA_035499655.1 Pirellulales bacterium | reverse complement strand
TGGTGGTGGCAAAGCTGGAGTTGGGCGCCAAAACCAATTTTCCGGAATTCGACAAGGTAATAATCGGGGAGTTGGCGCCACCGGTGGCTTGAGCAGTGCCGCCCGTTAGCGTCAGCGTTTCGATAGAAGGAATGCTAATTGTACCGTTGCTGCCGGTAACGCTGCCGGTGATCGATTCGGAGGCGGCGCCGGTCGAAATGCTAAGTGTACCGCCGTTCAACGCGAAGTTCGTGATCCCGGTACCTAATGCCCCCACAGTAGGTACCGAAAGAGTGCCGCTGTTCAGGGTTAAAATGCCGGCAATAGCCTCCGCGGTGTGGCTCGTGCCGCCATATGTGGAATTCTGAGTGGGATCGAGCACCAAGGTGCCTTGGCCATTGACGGCAAAGCCCGTACCTCCCACCTGCGCGGTGACCGTCGCGGTGTCGGTTGAGCTTAACACCTCGACGCCGCTCCCATTAAGCGTCAAAAGCCCGGTGCCCGAGGTGACCCCACCGCCGGCAATCACGTAACCATTTGTTCCAAAGATCATACCGGCATTCGTGCTGACGCCGGTGCTGACGACCGAGACTGTGCCATGCGTCCCACTAAAATACGCAGGTTTTGTTGGATCGAAAACAACGGACGGATTAGTACTGCCATCGCTGGCGGAATTCCAATTTGCGTCCGTAGTGCTCCAAGTTGTATTCGGCCCGTGATTGGAGCCGCCTGTGCCCGATCCACTGCCATCCCAGTATTGGGGATTCGTAACGCCACTGATAATAAAATTATCGACCCGGTCTGTACCCCCTGTAGCCACCACGCCGCCGTTGCCGCCTACGCTGGTAGTATCCGCATCGACCAATCGAAAATAGACGGTCCCTTGATTTGCCAAGCTGGAGAGCGTGCTGATATTCGGGCTGTAGGTGTAAATGGGACTGGAAGTTGTTCCATTCCACACCGGATTGAAATATGGAGACGCGCTGCTATTGGACAAAACTTTGTAATTGGAAAACGGCGTATATGTCACGTTATCGGTGCTATACTCAAAGGTAAAATCCTGGGGGCCCGTGGTGCTGCTGACTTGATCCCATTGAACTGTGATACTGGAAAAGCTGGTGGTCGAGGTCGAGAATTGATAGTAAGAGGTATTCGGGGTGAACTGATTTCCGCTGTAGGAATGGCTCGAGCCGTTGCCGGCCGGAGAATTCAATCCTGAGATGCCTGACGCGCTGGCTGAGCCAGTACCGACCTCAGGCGAGACTGGACCAGCCGTGGTGGGATGAGAGGTTTCGAACGTCCAATCGGCAATGGTCGTCGACTGGGCTTGCGCATGTTCCGCCGAAAGCACCAGGAAGGCAAACAGGCACGCCGCGCCGCAAAAACCGAGAAGGGTTAGTTTTTTCATCATTCGTTTTTTCATCATAGTTCTCCACTGCTTTGTTAAAGCACCGTATTAAATTCGTTTAAATCGTTGAAATGGTTTGATTTGTTGAAGTGGTTCCGCGCAGGACGCCCCTGAAAAACACATCTGCCTACTATCTAACAAAACGCAATTCTGGTAGCAGACGGTTTCTTTCAACGGAGCGCGGACACAAATCACCTTCCAACCCGGGGGATTGTACGCAGGCTGTAAAAAACCGACACTACACCTGTTCACCTCTGTTCCGCTGGCGGCCAAATGACTTAGAATGGTCTGATTGTTCTGTGGGTGATCTCCGGTTCAGAACGCAATCCCTCTCCCCGGGATACAATGCTTATACAGGCAGATTATTGCCACAGAATGCGGAGACAGCAAGTACTTTGTTAGGATTTTGCTGGATTTGAGCGGCTGCCTCGTTTCGACTCACCCAAATAGGGAAGATCGCACAAAACACCTCCCCACCAATGAATTAGACCGGCGTCCTTCACGGCCCGCGTTCTGGAATCCACTTCTTTAGCGCGCAACTTTTCAAAAGCAGGCCATTGCCGCCGAAGCTGCTTGTCGCAATTGAATCTTTTTTGGACGCCGCCAATTTCATGTTTGCCAAAGCGCCTCATCGCCGGTCGCACAACAGAGGAAAGCGCTCATCCATCGCAGTGGCAAAACCGCGCCGGCGGCGCCTGCCGGCGGACAACGCGCGCACCGCCAACGGCCTGTCGCACGTGCGCTTGCAAAAAGTTTTGGCCGCGGCGGGCATCGGCAGCCGGCGACAATGCGAAGAGTTGATCCGCCAAGGACGCGTCGACGTCGATGGGCAACCCGTCGCCGAATTGGGAACGCGAGTCGACCCGGCGCGCCAAAAAATTAGCGTCGATGGTGAAATGCTCCGCCGCCCTAAACGCAAACTTTATTTTCTGGTCAACAAACCCGCCGGGGTGCTTTCGACCAGCCACGATCCGGCGGGACGGCCCAGGGTCATCGACCTGGCGCCCAGCCAGGAGCGGTTGTTCACGGTCGGGCGACTGGATAAATCGAGCGGCGGTTTAATTCTGGTGACCAACGACGGCACGCTGACCGATTTGCTCACCCATCCGCGGTACGGGGTCGAAAAGACGTATGCGGCTTTGGTCGCCGGCATTCCCACTCCGGAAGCGCTGGCCAAATTGCAGCGCGGCGTGCATTTGGCCGAAGGTTTTGCACATGCCAAGCGGGTGCAGGTGCGGCGCGCGCACCGTCACAGCACGCTGTTGGAAATTGTGCTGGACGAAGGCCGGAACCGCGAAGTCCGCCGGCTCCTGGCACGCATCGGCCACAAGGTGCTGTCGCTGAAGCGCATTGCCATGGGGCCCTTGCGGTTAGGAAATTTACAACCGGGGGAAAGCAGGCCGCTGCGGAGTGAGGAAATTGAGGAGTTGTACCAGGCGGCCCAACAGAGCGGGCGAAAGATGGACAACAGTGCGCAGCGGCGGCGGACGGCGGGCGTGCCGTCATCCACGGCGGCCGGCCATGCATCGCCGGCAAAAGCTCACCGGGGACAAGTGGGCGGGGTGCAACCCATCATTGATCGATCGCTGCCGCCTGACACCGAGATCGAAGAACTGGATCTTCTGTCTGCCGACATCCATGAAAATGCCGGCGGCGTTAGCCATGCACAGACGAGCAGTGACTGGAAAGATAGCGAGGCTGCCGACGAAGACTCGCTGGCTGATGGCACTGACATATCGCTGGCGGAAATGGAAACCACGCCCATCGACCTTAGTCCGCTGGGCGCCAAGCGCAGCCGTAAGCAAAAGCGGCGCACGGTGATTGGGGGTGATCCAACAGGCTCGGCTGGCCGGCGCCGTCGCTTCCGCCGGCAACGGGATCGACATTCATCGCCTCAGCAATCGAAGCGCCGATGAGCAATCGCTTGCACGCTCCGTTTTACGCCGATGCCGGCTGCCAGGCCTGCGCCACGGTGCTGGAAAACGTGCAATTGGCCCGCGACACGTTTCGAGTGCGACTGGCTTGCCCGGCCATCGCGCGCCAGATTACGCCGGGGCAATTTATCATGCTACGATTGGCCGGCTGCGACGATCCCCTTTTGGGTCGGCCCTTGGCGCTGTACGACACCGTGCTTTCCGATGCCGGCGAGCCGACGTGGTTGGACGTGGTCTATCTCGTGGCCGGAAAATTCACGCGCCGGTTGGCAAGCTGTGTGGCCGGGCAACCGATGGATGTCTGGGGTCCGCTGGGCAACGGCTTTCCGCCGCAAACGGCCGAACATTTGATTATGGTGGCCGGCGGCATCGGCGTCACGCCGTTTTTAGCGCTGGCTGCGGAACACGTTGGATTCAAACGCTACGGTCAACCACCCCGGACTGTGCCGCGACCGAAGCAAATTACGTTTTGTTATGGCGCGCGCAGCGCCGCTTATTTTGCAGGGGCCGACGATTTTCGGCGTCTGGGCCTCGATGTTCGCCTTAGCACCGATGACGGCACGGCCGGTCATCATGGACTCGTCACCGACGTGTTGCGGCAGGTGTTGGAGCAATCGACCATTGACCACGGCCCGACTGAGATCGCCGAAGTCCGGCCACTGACCGCAATCTGTTGTTGCGGTCCGGAGCCGATGATGGCCGGCGTGGCGAAAATCGCCCACGATTACAATGTGCCCTGTCAGGTTTCGCTGGAAACGCCCATGGCCTGCGGCATTGGCATCTGCTTTACCTGCGTGGCCAAAGTCCGCCAGAGCGACGGCGGTTGGGATTACCGCCGCACCTGCGTGGAAGGCCCGGTGTTCGCGGCCGAGCAAATAGAGTGGTAAGAGATCGGGCGTGGCCTGGCAGAATTAGCCCCCGGTTATTGACCGGGGGCTAAATACCAAGAAGCAACTATTTCTTCTTCATCGACTTCAAATGTGCCGAGAGGCGCGATTTCAACCGGGCCGCCCGGTTGGGATGAATAATTCGCTTGGCGGCCGCGCGATCGAGCTTGGCCACGGCGACGCGGAATTCCAATTCCGCATCGGCCATTTTTCCGGCTGCCGCCGTTTCGTTGACTTTGCGGATTTCGGTCTTCAACTCGCTTTTGACGGCGCGGTTGCGGGCCCGGGCTTTGAGGTTTTGTCGATGACGCTTTCGCGCACTAGCAATGTTGGGCATGAGGTTCGGGGTATTTGGTGTCTAAGTGTCTGACACATCGATGAATTTTCGACACTGCTTCGCACCGTACCCAGGCCACCAGACACATAGACACCCGGACACTCGCGAAGCGGACCCTTATTTATTGCGTAGTTTGGCGATTTTGTCCAGACGTTTCGAGATGTCGAGATAATTAAAATCCAAAGCGGCCAGTTGGGTGAAATACTTTTCCGCCTCGTCCAATTCCTCTTCGTTCAAGCCGGTCTTATCCATTCCGGCCAAGCCCATCGCCAACACTCCGGCAAAATACAAGGCTCTTTTGCGGTGTTCAATCTCTTTTTCCGGGATGGCTTCGACCGCTTGCACATAATGCTGCTTGGCCAGCTTAAATTGTTTGATTTGGTGAAAGCAAATGCCTAATTCCAATAACACCATGCCGCGGTGTTTGGGATCGTTGCGGGCATCCTGTAGCATTTTGATGGCTTCGGCGTAATTGCCGGATTTTTTCAACCGCTCCCCCGCCAAAAATTTCCAATGCGTGTTCGTGGGATAGCGATCGACGCGTTTGCGATACACTTCCAACTCTTGATTGTTCAACTCGACGTTGATTTGCCGCACCTGTTGTTGGGCTTCGTCGGTTTTCAGCTCGGCTGCGCGCCGCTGGGCAATCAGCAGTTGATTTTGCATGCGGCGGATTTGCACGTCTTCCAGTTGTTCACGAATGCGCAAATCGCCGGTGGCATCCAAACCGCGGTTGAGCACGCTTTCGGCCTCACTGAAATTGCCGGCCCGTTCGTGGTTGTCGGCCAGCTCGGTGTAGAGCATGTATTCGCCGGGTTCAGCGGCGATTTTGTCCAGCAGTTCTTCGGCGCGGGTGCGCTTGTTGGGTTTTAGTCCGGCGGAAGCGGCCAAATAGGTCCGGTAAATCCGGTCGGCTTCAGTTTCTGGTTTGGCGCTCTCGTGCTTCGCTTCGTCTTGCTGGACGTTGGATTTCATTGTCAAATCGACTTGCAACCGCGAGACGGCCCGATGCGCCCGATCGGCTTCCTCGCTGGCGACCTTGGCCACGGACTCGGCTTTGAGCCAGGATTTTACGGCCTCGTCAAACTGCGCATCTTTTTCCAAAGCCAGGCCGCGTTCCCACCAGACGTCGTAGTTTTTGGGATCTACGTCTTTGGCCTTCTCCAAATACATCAGCTGGCTTTTCACGAAGCCGCGCTCGCCGCAGGCCCGGGCCATGAGCATCAGCGCGGAACTGTCCCAGGGATTGATCTTGAGAACTTCCAGGCCGGTCTTGATGAGGCCTGACCAGTCTTTTTTGCGGCTGGAGTTCAGCATGCTGGTTTTGGAAGTTGCCGTGCGAAGGCCGGAGGTTAGGCCGGCACTTTTCGCAGTGGTATACTTGCAAAACAGATTGTGCA
>DATJYL010000238.1 GCA_035499655.1 Pirellulales bacterium | reverse complement strand
GATTCGTGTCATTGTCGTCCACCACCAAGGCGCGGACATTTTTCAACAATTGTGCGTCGTACAATTTTTGCTTACCGGCTTCGTTCGAAATCCCGAAGTCGGCGGAGAAATGAAACGTGCTGCCGCGCCCCAGTTCGCTCTCGACCCAAATTTTGCCCCCCATCAGCTCGATGAGCTTGGACGAAATGGCCAGGCCCAGCCCATTGCCGCCATAGGTGCGGGTCGTGGAAGTGTCAGCCTGCTCGAAGGCATGGAAAATAATGCTTTGCTTTTCCGGCGAAATACCGATGCCGGTGTCCGTTACGGTGAAGTGCAAGTTCACGGATCGATCGTTCCGAGAACGGAGTTCGACTTGTACGACGACCTCGCCCTGTTTTGTAAATTTGACGGCGTTGCCGACCAAATTCACAATGACTTGCCGTAGCCGGCCGGGATCGCCCACGATGAACTCCGGCACGTCGGCTGGCACGCGGCAAGCTAACTCCAAACCCTTTTGATGGGCCCGGAGCCCCAAGGTTTTGCAAGTATTTCCCAGCAGCTCGGGCAGATCGAAGCTGATTTGTTCCATGCTCAGCTTTCCGGCCTCGATTTTGGAGAAATCGAGGATGTCGTTAATGACAGTGAGCAATGAGTCGGCGCACGATTTGACGGTGTTCAGATATTCGCGTTGGGCGGAATTAAGCTGCGTATCGAGAGCCAATTCGGTCATGCCCACGACGCCGTTAAGCGGCGTGCGGATTTCGTGGCTCATGTTTGCCAGGAATTCGCTTTTGGCGCGGCTAGCAGCCTCGGCAATTTGCTTGGCGCGTTTTAATTCCGTTTCGCGGGCGCGTAATTCCGCCGTACGTTCCGCGACGGTGTTTTCAATGCGCACATTCGTGGCTTCCAGTTCTGCCCGGCGAGCCGCGATTTCCCACATCTCCAGGTTGCTTTGATAAATGGCGAAGATCAGGATGACGTCTTCAAACAGCACCCAGCTAGCATGTTCTAGCGTGCGAAACCAAGAGGCGCTGAGCACTCCGTACACCGATTGCGGCCAAAAAATTCCGCGCAACAGGTGGTCGGTTGCGACGACAATGGTAGCGGTCACCAACACTCGCCAATCGCGGTACACGGCCAAAAAAGCCAACGATCCGAACACGTGGAAGTGTGTTTCAATGCGGCCGCCGGTAAGGTGGATCAATAATGCTGAGGTTAGCATTTGTCCAATGGCAATTGCTTGCCGCGTGACGGCTGCGCCGGGAAAGCTAAACACCATCAGAACTGGCACGCCAGTAATGGCGCCGCCTAATACAACCGCGGCCCACACGTGAAGGTGCGTTTGGCTTATCGGTCCAGTCCAAGTCCGTGGCGACAGCCAAAAGGCGGCGGCTATGCCGGCCAGCCATTGCAACATCATCAGCGCGGCAAACAAGCGGTCGGTCCGCACGTAAATCTGCCGCTGGTGCTGCGTGAAAAGCTCAGCGGCCCGCTGCTGGATGGCGGGGTCCAATGTTCTTGGTGTCGTCATCGAACTCATGGGCAGGCTCACTAGAAAACGGTCACCGCGAGGCAGGTGGATTGATAATCGGGCATCCAAACACCGGCGATTCGCGGCAGCCCGAAGCGCCGTGATTTGCAAGTTCTTCCAGGGCGGTTTCGCCGGCGTTGTCGCCCTCGTGACCGCGCGCTCCGGTAATTCCGCCGCTGAATAAAAGTTGTCCTTGAGCGTCGTACAAGACTGTTTGCCCGGAGGTAAAAGCATGAAAGCGGCCGGCTTCGACGCCGTTAGGGTCGCTAATCACGTGCGCGGTGGGAATGGCGGCGGCGCTGCGCCACAAATCGCTTTGCTCCCAACCCGGCGGCATGTCGGCCGGCTTGTAAAACACGATCCAGGGTGTCACCGAACCCTCACAATGCGCCACCATACGATCCAGTTCCGATAAACTGGCCCGGGAGCACGGGCAATGCGGATGGACGAACATGACCAGTGTGGCGCCGTGGGGATTGAGTTGGAGAGCGGTATCGGTGGGCCACTGTTTGGGAGGATTTCCTGCCGAACCAGGCGTGCCAGCGTAATTGGACAGCACGCATAAACCCGCCAGGACGGCGCCAATCCACAATACAGCTAACACGAACAGCCAGCGGTTGCGCCGCAGACAGACGGCATTCGAAACCGGAGTCACTGCAGTTTCCATGAGCTTTTCCCTGTGCAACCAGGCGTCGGCCATCAATCGGAAGAACGCCCCCCTGGCGGATAGCAAAAGAGCAGCCTGAAGAGTTCGCGATGCACTTGCATCCCGTTCACTGCAAGCCCGATGTTGCCAGCTTTTGCCTCTGTAAGTTCATAGCTTGAAAAAGCCTATTCCGCTTTGGGTGGCAAACGAATTCATCGTGAACGGCTAGCAGTCAGCTGGCAAATAGACCGAGCAAGAATGGGCTGCGGGAAACCGCAGTTTGCATCTGCAGATTCCATGTATGAATTCGGTAGGATTGGCAGCGCTGGAAGATGAGCTGGCGGCGTCGGCCCGCTGACGGCGCGAGAATGCCGAAGTGATGCGTATGCGGCGGCAAAGCCGCCGGGCTTTGCCGTGGCAGGTCCGGCAAAGAATTACATCACAGCAAAATAAGTGTCCACGGCGAAATCGAAATACTCGTTGGTAAGTTCCATCGGCAGATGATGGAACGAGCAGAAATTGCGCACCTGGAGCAACAGATCGCGGGGCTGGCAGCAGCGGAGCGAGCGCTGCATTTGTTTGTAGTGTTTGTCAATCAAATAATTGATGGTCTCCGGGCGGTACTCAAAACCGAACTTGGGGCACATCATTTGAAACAATTGACGGAATTCTTCTTCCGTTGGATCAATCACTTCAATTTTGTAGGGAATGCGCCGCAGGAAAGCTTCGTCGACGAGGTCTTTGGGCTGCAGATTTGTGGAAAAGATGATTAACTGATCGAACGGCACCTGGATTTTTTTGCCGCTGACCAGGTTCAAATAGTCGTAGCGTTTTTCCAGCGGCATAATCCAGCGATTCAACAATTCGTTGGTGCTCATGCGTTGGCGGCCGAAGTCGTCGATCACCAGGGTGCCGCAATTGCTTTTCATTTGCACGGGAGCTTCGCTAATGCCCGTGGAGGTATTCAGCGTCACTTCCAAGTTGTCCATCGTGAGCTCGCCCCCCACGACAATGGTTGGCCGCTTGATGCGAACCCAGCGCTTGTCGATCTTGCGGTTATTCAGCAAACCTGGCGGGTTTTCGCGCGGGGCCAGCTCGTGGTTGCTGGGGTCGTACAGGCGGATGATTTCGCCATCGACCCCGATCGAGCGCGGAATCCAAATATATTGCCCGAAGGCCTGGGTCACACGCTCGGCAATGCTGGTTTTGCCGTTGCCCGCGGCGCCGTACAAAAACAATCCTCGTCCGGAATTGATGGCCGGTCCCAAACGGGCCATCATTTTTTTGCTAATCAGCAAATCTTCGAACGCCTGTCGCAGGCTCTCCGCCGTGGGGCGTTGCTGCGTGAGCGATTGCGCTTGGACGCTGGCAATGTAGTGCTTCAAATGCACGGGCGCCGAACCATAATAAGTACAATGATCGGAAAGCCGGCGGGCCCGTTCACGGCCCAGTTCGGCCAACTGGAACTGATAATCGTTCATGGGCGCCGAGCCGCGATGAAACACCAATTGGTCCTGCTTCATCTGCCGCAGCACGACTTCAATCAGTACGAAGGGCAGCTTGAGTTGCTCGGCAACGTCACGGCCGGCGGCATCGCCCCGGGACAGCAGGAATTTTAAGATCAGGGCTTCCACTTCGCTGTCGGAGAGCATCGCCTCGCGGAAGGAAGCGGGTTCCGTCGGAAAGAATTCTTCCGAGTCGGCAGGTTTGTCCGCTGAGTCAGCCGTCGCAGATGTTTGCCCAACCGTTTCAGCACGGAGCGTGGCAATTTGCCCAAGCAAGTGGTGCAGCTTCTCCTGCCGCTGTTGCCCCGCTTGTGTCGTAGCGGTTGGGGTATCGGGGGCGTGGTCTGGCGTGCTGGCAGCAACTGCGGCCCAGGAATCGGCAGGCGTTTGCTCGCCGCCAGATTTGGTAAGCCGGCTGAGCAATTCCTGAACAGAGTGATCGGACATGGAGCGGGTTTCCTGAGGGACAGTTTTCGCGGGTCGAAGGCGCAACATGGCAAGCGCCTGACGTGCGCAACCCTTGCACCCCCAAATTGGTTGAGATGGCTTGGGCAGCGCATGAAATCTACTTTTCCCTGCGCTAGGGTCAAACTGCCAAAAGGTACCGACAAATCTTCGGCCGCTGGTAGCGGTTAGAGCGAAAATGCAGCGCGAAACGGTCCCCTGGGGAAAGCAAGCGGCCCCCCCAGACATTTCACCCGAAAACCACTAGAATACCGACACGGATCAGCAAACGAGACGGCGGATTTGCTGGTTTTGTTCCTGCCTGATAATCCACAGTTCAACATGATTCATAGCGCATATACCCTGGTGCAATCGTCATGAGCCCAGCCTCCAGTTCCTTCGATCCGTTTGGAGCGAAAAGCACATTCGATACCGGAAGCGGCACGGCGACGCTCTATCGGCTTTCCAAATTGGAAGCCGCCGGGTTAGGAAACATTTCGGCTTTGCCGTTCTCGATCCGCATCTTGCTCGAAGCTGTGCTGCGTAACTGCGACGGGTACGCCGTGACCGAAGTCGACGTAAAAAATCTCGCCGCCTGGCAGGCGGAAAAGCCCGCTGAGTTGGAAATTCCCTTTCAGCCCGCCCGGGTGGTGCTGCAAGATTTTACGGGGGTGCCGTGCGTCGTCGATCTGGCCGCCATGCGCGCGGCCATGAAGCGGCTGGGGGGCGATCCGAAAAAAATCAATCCGTTAGTGCCGGTCGATTTGGTGATTGATCACTCGATTCAAGTCGATTACTTCGGCGCGGCCAACGCGCTGGATCTCAACGTCGATTTGGAATTCGTCCGCAACCGCGAGCGTTACGAGTTTCTACGCTGGGGCCAAAAGGCATTCAACAACTTTCGAGTCGTGCCGCCGAATATCGGCATTGTGCACCAGGTGAATTTGGAATTCCTGGCCAAGGTGGTGTTCCTGCGGAAAATCAATGGCCAGACGGTTGCCCTGCCCGATACCCTGGTCGGCACCGACAGCCACACCACGATGATCAACGGCCTGGGCGTCGTGGGTTGGGGCGTCGGCGGCATTGAGGCGGAAGCCAACATGTTGGGCCAGCCGCTGTACATGCTCATGCCGGAAGTCATCGGGTTCGAGCTGACGGGCGAAATGCAGCCCGCCGTGACCGCTACCGATTTGGTGCTGACCGTCACGCAAATTCTGCGCAAGGAAGGCGTCGTGGGGAAATTTGTGGAATTCTTCGGCCCCGGCGTCAGCACGATGAGGCTGGCCGATCGCGCGACCATCGGCAACATGGCGCCAGAATATGGCGCTACCATGGGTTACTTCCCCGTCGATGCCGAAACGCTCAATTATTTGCGATTCACCGGCCGCACCAAGGAAGAAGTGAATTTGGTGGAGCGTTATTTCAAGGAACAGGGCTTATTCCGTACCGACGAGGCCGGACAAACGCCCATCAAATACACCAAAACCTTGCGGCTCGATTTGGGCGCGGTGGAACCCAGCATGGCCGGACCGAAGCGCCCGCAAGATCGCGTCCCGCTGTCGATGATGAAAACGCGCTGGCAGCACGATTTAATCAATACCTACGGCAAAAACAGCGCGTCGAAACTTTCCAATGTTAGCAGTTGGGAAGGCGAAGGCGGACCGCCGGCAGGCACTGGCAACGGCGCGCAAGCCGCCACCACCGAAGCCGCTGCCGCCGTGGCCGAGGCCGATCCGGGATTGGAAGGCATTGATGTCGCCTTCAATGGCCACCACGAGCGGCTCAAGCACGGGTCGGTGGTGATTGCCGCCATCACCAGTTGCACCAACACCAGTAACCCGTCGGTGATGCTCGCCGCCGGTCTGCTCGCCAAAAACGCCGCGGCGAATGGTTTGAAAGTAAAGCCGTATGTGAAAACCAGCCTGGCGCCCGGTAGCCGCGTGGTGACCGATTATCTTGAGCAAGCCGGCGTGACCGAGGCGCTGAACACGCTCGGCTTTCAAACCGTCGGCTACGGATGCACCACGTGCATTGGCAACAGCGGTCCGCTGCCGGAACCGGTGGCCAAAGCCGTGACCGATGGCGACATCGTGGCCGCTGCCGTGCTGAGCGGGAACCGCAATTTTGAAGGGCGCGTGAATCCGCTCGTGAAAGCGAATTATTTGGCCAGCCCTCCGCTGGTCGTGGCCTACGCCCTGGCGGGCACGACCGACATCGATCTGACGAAAGATCCGCTCGGCAAGGGCCGCGACGGCAAAGATGTGTATCTCAAAGATATTTGGCCGACGCGCGAGCAGGTGGCCAAAACCGTTGCCGCTTCGGTCACGCCGGCCATGTTCCAGTCGCGCTATGGCAAAGTTTGGGACAGCAATCCCAAGTGGAATGCCATCAAAACCAGCGAAGGCGATTTGTACGAATGGCATCCCGACAGCACGTACATCCAGGAGCCGCCGTTTTTGATCGGTCTGCCGCCGCAGCCCGGGCCGATCCAACCGATCGACGGCGCCCGCTGCCTGGCGGCATTCGGCGATTCGATTACGACCGATCACATTTCCCCGGCCGGCTCCATTTCCGCCAAAAGTCCGGCCGGAAAATTTCTGATCGAACACGGCGTGCAGCAGGCCGATTTTAACAGTTACGGATCGCGCCGCGGCAACGACCGGGTAATGGCCCGCGGCACGTTCGCCAATATTCGCATTCGCAATCAAATGGCCCCCGGCACGGAAGGGGGCGTCACGCGCCATTTGCCCGACGGCGCGCAAATGAGCATTTACGATGCGGCCATGAAATACAAAGCCGAGGGCGTGCCGCTGGTCGTGTTGGCAGGCGCGGAATACGGCTCCGGCTCCAGCCGCGATTGGGCCGCCAAAGGGCCCATGCTGCAAGGCGTGCGGGCCGTGCTGGCCTCCAGTTTCGAACGCATCCACCGCAGCAACCTGGTCGGCATGGGCATCCTGCCCCTGCAATTACCGCCCGGCCAAACGTGGCAATCTGTGGGGCTTACTGGCGAAGAAGTGTTTGACATTCCTGTGGATGAAAAACTGCAACCGCGTGGCGCCATCACAGTGACCGCGAAGCGCCCCGACGGCTCGACGAAGAAAATCGAGGCGAAAGTCCGCATCGACACGCCGGTCGAGTTGGATTACTACCGCAACGGCGGCATTTTGCAAACCGTATTGCGGAAGCTTCTTCGTGGTTAACGTATGATTGCGATATGGCAATTGTGCGATTCCCAACCGAAGGAGCCAGCGATGAAAGGCAGGCGGAAAGGGCGGCCGACCAAGTGGGTTTCGGCCCAAGTGGAGCAATCGATTTTAATCGGCAAGCCCGGCGTGAAATTTGAAGTGTGGGGCAAGTGGAAGAAGAAAGACCGCAAGCTGGGCACGCTGATCGTTAGCGTCGGCGGTTTGCGCTGGAAGCCGCTGAACGGAAAAATCTCTCATCCGAAATCGTGGAACGATTTGGCCGTGTGGTTCGATGCCGTCGAATGAACGCCGCGGTCGTTGAATGAACGTCGTTTGCATACGTTACGCCAAAGGCGTTTCGACCGGTTCCAGCGTGCTTTCAAATCGCCGCACGGCTTCGCTGGGATTGAGATTAAAAATGGGCTGCGGATCGGGGACCCACAACTGCCGCGGGTCG
>DATJYL010000237.1 GCA_035499655.1 Pirellulales bacterium | reverse complement strand
CGTATCGCGCGCTCAAATGACACGTGCCACTATGAATTATGATCCGATCGGAGCGAATCGAACGTCAAGCGACCTCATGCTACACGAGGCAAGGACCACAGATTTCCACGAATGCCCTCTGCGGCCATCAATCACTATGAGGCCGTTGCGGATCGCTGTGGCGCGAGATGGCGTGCCTTCTGGCGGTTCAAAGCAGGGCTCCAATGATCTTGGCCTGAACGAGTGTTTACTCACTCGCGCTGTTGAGTCGACTTGACACCTGCAATTAGACGAAATGTCACTTTTGTGCCAACAGCCACCTTTGAGCAATTTTTGTCAGACTTGTCCTTGACTGACGATTGGCTACCAACGCATGGACCGAAAATGTGCGCATCAGTCATGTTGCATCCAGTGCATCGCAGCTTCGATCACGAACCGGCTCAAATTGCAGATGCAATATTTACCAGACAATCGCCAATACGTTTTGCGCCTGCGAGTTGAGCGTGCGTCGCAACTTTATGCGCCACAATCGAGAAAACGGTTTACCATCGAAATTCCATCGAGGGGGAGATCGCGTATAGTTGCCACGCATTGTAGCACCAAATGCAAACGGAATGGGCAAATGAGTATCGTTCGATTGAATGTGTCGTTTGTCTGCAAATTTCTGAAGAAAATATTACGAGAAATAATTTTTGACATAATGATTGACATGCCTCCAAAGATGGGTAAGATCAGAGACTGTTACCTAGTTGGTGAGGCGATGTTTCGAGGCGGATTTTACATTAGTTGTGACTGAGCTTTCGCGAATCATCAACGAGCTTGCTCGTGCGGATGCTTGGAACGACCTATTTCGCGAAGTGGCTCCTCTCGTTGATCTGTTGGTTGCGTCTTGCAACCGACCAGGACGGAGTCTACTGCGACGCGACGCAATTCTGTGATCGTGCTCGTCAGTGACTTGGTTCCGCCGATCCATCCCAAGGGGAAAATCGTGCGCTAAAGTGGGTCGCTTTGGAACATGATTTGCCAAGGAGGGAGTGGATTGTTTGAAAGCAAACACTCGACGATTACGCATCGTGCGCCAGCGGATATTACATTTTTTATTTCGCACCACGGCATTTGGGAGCATAGTGATGCATCCCACCGGCACGGAGTGCCGACATAAGATCTCACAACAAGTGATCCGGTGATACTCAACGCATCAAGTACACCGCTAAATTTCTTAACGAATCCGCCACAGAGTGTGCCCGGACGGCGGTGGTATGCCGTCAAAACATTGGCGCGGCAAGAGAAGACGTTGGCGCGCGAACTGGAGCAGCTGAGTATTCCGTATTACCTACCGTTGCGAACGCGAATCCTCACCTATCGCGGGAGGAAGGCAACGTCGTTTTCGCCGCTGTTCACCGGGTTTGTTTTCATCTTTGCCACCGACGAGGAACGCCGGGCCTGTCTTGCAACAGGGTGTGCAACGTCGATGCTATGTATCGTCGATCAAGAAGCGTTCCGGCTGGACCTCATAGAAGTGGCAACAGCGCTAGCGAACGAGCCGGACGACGTTTTGATAGACTTCCCGAGCAGCACAGGTTGTGCCTCGGCTAAGCGGAGCGGTGAAATCGGGCAAGGAGACGCAATTGCAGGCGGCTTAGACACTAGGGCCTTATTGAGGAATCCGCAACAACCGCCGCTGTGCAACGCAGTAGCCGCACGTGACCAGCAATCAGGCAAACGAAAAAAAGTTAATGCTGTCGTTACCGAAGAGGCAGGTTAGCGGACGTGGCAACCGATTACCGGTCGACACGAAACAAACGGCAACTCGCTAGCGAGCGACCAGCTCAAGATCTCATGAGCCGCGATGAGATTGGCGACCAACGCCAATCGTCTGGGCCGGTCAGAGGAAGCGCTACTGATCCAGCCAGCGATCATATCCGTAGCGTTCCAACACCGACGCAAACGGGACTGAAAATTGATCAATACCGAGTTCAGATCACCATTTCTGCGATCGTGTTCGTTGTGGTATGGGCCTATTGGTCCTCGCTCTTGCACTTGGCTGGCCGCTGGTTACGTGAGCCTGAGTATTCGCATGGCTTTTTCGTTCCCGTGTGGTCAGTGGTGCTGTTATGGCTGCGCCGGAAACAAATCACGGGAATGGTTTGGGAAGGAAGTTGGTGGGGCCTAGGCTTGGTTGCTATTGGGATCGCACTCCGGTGCGTGGCGGCGTACGGATTTTACACTTTGATGGCTGCATTTTCACTGTTGCCAACTTTGGCAGGATTGGCGATTGCGGCGGGAGGATGGCGCTGCCTGCGATGGGCACTTCCCAGCATTGTGTTTCTGGTGTTTATGATTCCCCTTCCCGGGTTTATTTCCGAATCACTTTCGCTCCCTTTACAGCACTTGGCGGTGACGAGCGTGACGTATCTACTGCAGCTGATTGGTATTCCCGCCGGCATGGAGGGCAACGTCATTCTCTTGACTCATAGTAAAGTTGGAGTTGTGGAAGCATGTAGCGGCTTGCGGATGCTGATTTTGTTTTTTGCCGTGTCGACTGGGGTGGCGATGATCGTGCAGCGTACGTGGATCGAACGAATCGTCTTAATTGCGAGCGCAGTGCCCATTGCGATCGCGGTCAATATCGTGCGTATTACGGCAACCGCCTTGTTGCACAACTGGGTCAACCCGCAGTTCGGCGAATCATTTTTCCACGATTTGGGAGGCTGGTTGATGGGTCCTATGGCGCTGGGACTACTCTGGTTGGAAATGAAATTTTTCGACCGCGCCCTGGTTGTTGTGCCGTCAGGTCCCCTCCGACTCAGCGCCACCCCTCGCAACAGTGACCACAGATCGTAGGCAATTGCAGCAGACGATCTCGTTTAGCATGAGTAAGCAACGCAGATGAATCCATCTCATTCTGATCCTGTATCCGGATTACCGGAGAGCAGTGTCCCCGCGGGTTCTTCGGAAAGTTCGTCTCAAGCACTCTCGACTCGTGGTACTGATTCCGTCGGTGTGGGCCGGCCGTTGAATACCCCAGTATCAACAGGCGGTTTCTCAAGTTGGTTACATGCGCTGCGGCGACGGTGGCTGTTAGCGCTTAGTCTGAGTCTGCTGTGCGGCGGCGCCGCCACGTGGGTGGCGTGGCGCAATTGGCAGCCCGATTACGCTCCGACCGCCACGTTGCGCATCGCGAGTCATCAGCCTTCTTTACTGGATGCCAAAGGTAACGAGGCAGAGCAGGCGACATTCGACGTGTACAAGAAGACCCAACAGCAGCTGCTACGCGACCGCTTCGTGCTCAACGCGGCGCTGCGCGATCCGACGGTGGCACAATTACCGATTGTGAAACAACAGCTCGATCCGGTCGAATGGTTGCAGAAGGAAATCGTCATAACCTTTCCCGGTGACGCCGAGATACTCCAGATTTCCATACACAGTCAAAACCCCGCCACGGCTGCCGCGGTCGTGAATGCAGTTTGTGATGCGTATGTGGATCGAATTGTCCATGCTGAGCGGGACGAACGACTGAACCGGCTGCAAAGTTTGGAAAAGCTTTACAACGATGCCGAAGAAAAAGTGCGTCAGAAACGCTCCGAGTTGAAGGAGCTTACCGAATCCTTGGGAACGGGAGACTCGAAAGCCGCCACGCTCAAACAACAAATTGCCTTAGAGGAATATGCGTCGATGCGCAAGGAACGGCTGACGGTACAGCTAGGGTTGATGCGTGCCAATGCGAAGCAAGTGGTTACAGAAGCTCACTTAGAGGCTTTGGAAAAGCAGCCGATCGCTCGTGAGCTTCTCGATGCTCGCATCACGGCGCATCCTGATTACATTGCGGCCGTTCAGGCGGTGGAAGCGCTACGGCAGAAGTCGCGCAACGTGGAGCTCGTTGTTGCTGACAACCAGCAATCGTTGATCGATAAATACCGTCGCAGTGTGGCAGCAGAAGAGGAAAAGCTGGGGCAGTTGCGTGTGCGTCTTGAGCCCGGGGTGGAAGCGGATCTACGACAAGAATTAATTCAGCAAACCAAGGCTGACCTGGAAGCGACGATCTCGGAAGTCTCGACGTTGCGTGCTGAAGACGAACGTTTGAGTCAAGACGTCACCAAGCTGGCGGGGGAAGCCAATCAGATCGGTCGATCCTCCGTCGACTTGGAGATGATGCGTACGGAATTGGATAATCTTGAAACCGTTCGCAAACAGTTAGACTCGGAAGTGGAGAGCCTGAAGATTGAGTTAGCGTCAGCAGCGCGTGTGGAAGTCTTGAGCCGTGCCATCGCGTCGCAATCCAACGACAACAAAGGACAGATTCGGCTGGCCGGCGCCTGCGGCGCGGCGGGATTCTTGTTGCCGTTGCTGAGCATTTGCTGGTGGGACACTCGCCGCAAAAAAGTAAATACTCCTCAAGAGGTCAGTGTTTCGCTCGGGCTGCCCATCGTCGGCACCGTTCCGCTCATTCCTGCGCGAGTCCATCGGCGTCTGGCCGCCAATGGCCCGCCCACGGTTTGGACTCGCTTGCTAACGGAGTCAGTCGACGCAATTCGCGAGACATTGATGAATCAACGACGATCTCGCCCGCTGAAGGTCGTGGTCATTAGCAGTGCGATTTCCGGCGAAGGGAAGACGACGATCGCCACACAATTGGCGAAAAGTTTTGGCCGAGCTGGTAGTCGGACGTTACTGGTGGATTTTGACCTGCGGTGCCCCGCTACGCACCTTGTGTTCGGCAATGACTCCGGTCCTGGGTTGGTAGAATTGTTGGATGGCACTCAACAGCTGGCCCAAGTGATCTTTCCCACCGGAGAAGCACACCTCTACCACCTGCCGGTTGGCGGCATTCGCTCGGGCTCCAATGAACTGCTGTCCAGCAAACGAAAGGCAGTGGAAGCGGTTTTCGGGGAGCTGAGATCGCAATTTGACATCATCATCGTGGATAGTTGTCCTATCCTACCGGCCGTCGACACGTTGGTGATTGGGCAATTTGCCGATGCGGCAATCTTGGCCGTGATGCGCGACGTCAGCCAGAGTTATCAGATCATGGAAGCGCGGGCACGGTTAGAGCAAGTGGGCGTGCATGTGCTGGGGGGGGTCGTGAGCTGCAGGCCTGCTTATGTTTACGGTTTAACCGATCGGTACCGTCAGCTATTCAACGGCAATGCAGAACCAATCGAGATGGGGACGACGGGCGAGTAATTATGGCTCCTATTACACCGATACTGATTATCTTCACAGGAATTGTCGCGGCGGCGATAAGTTACCTATCGATGACGGGAGTGAGTCTCCTAG
Organism: Pirellulales bacterium; assembly: GCA_035499655.1. Taxonomy (NCBI): domain Bacteria; kingdom Pseudomonadati; phylum Planctomycetota; class Planctomycetia; order Pirellulales; species Pirellulales bacterium. Next base: position 21,505 of record DATJYL010000237.1, on the reverse strand, counting down.
CTATTCGTTGTGGTTTTGTTGATCGCCCCGATAGCCAACGAAAATTGCACGACCGTCCCGTTGCACTTGGTGGCGGCGTCGGTATTTGGCTCGCAATTTGGGTCAGTATGTGTTTGATGGCAGTCTGCGAGATGAGCCTGGGAGATTTATTCGCCGAGCAGTCGTGGAGCTTGCTGGGCGTATTCCTAGCCAGTTTCCTGATCGTGCTGTTGGGCCTGCTCGATGATCTATTCCAACTCCGCGGGCGACATAAGCTAATCGGCCAAATTGCGATCGCCAGCCTGTTGATCAACTTCGGCTATCAAGTTCGAGCGGTGAACCTGTTTGGGGTGCAGATAGAGCTCGGTTTGCTGTCCGTTCCGATTACTTTGGGCTGGTTACTGTTAGCGGTAAACTCGCTCAACTTGATTGATGGGATCGATGGATTAGCAAGCACAATTGGTTTAATTTTGAGCACCACCTTGGCCTGTTTGGCCTTCCTGAATGGCCATTTTGTCGAAGCGCTATTATTGTCGATGATGGGAGGCGCGCTTGCAGGATTTCTGCCATTTAACTTCCCCCCAGCGCGAATGTATTTAGGCGATGCAGGCAGTATGTTCATCGGGCTCTGGCTAGGCGCGATTTCGATTCGAGCATCGCTGAAGGGGCCCACGCTCACAGGATTGGCTGCACCCCTGGCCGCTTGGAGCATTCCGCTATTGGATACGTTCGCTGCGATTGTCCGACGCAAGTTGACTGGACGAAGTATTTACACCACGGACCGGGGACATCTGCACCATTGTCTGCAGCAGATCGCCGGGAGTACGAGGCGAACCTTATATTTCATCGTCTTGGCATGTCTCGCCACGTGTTTGGGCGCCCTAACCAGCGTGTCGATGAAGAGCGACGTGTTTGCGGTCATTAGCGTGATTTCAGTGATTGGAGTGTTGGTGGCCACGAGATCATTCGGTTACGGAGAGTTGCAATTGCTTAGCGGGAAGCTGCGAGCGCTTGCCCACTCGCTGATTCCAGGGCGCGATCGAGAGAAAATCTCCCCGCAGCAGCAGGAAGTGAGGCTGCAGGGGTCTCGCCCCTGGGAGCGTTTGTGGGATTCGCTGTTGGATTTCACAGAACCATTTAACCTGACCCGGATGCGTCTCGATGTGGATATTCCAGTCTGCCAGGAATATTACCATGTGTCCTGGACAAAAGCGGAGGATACGGACCTACAACCACAATGGGAAATCAAAATTCCACTTGGCAACGGCAACCGACCGCTGGGCAGACTGTCAATTGGTGGATTTCACAACGGCGATTCCGCGAGCGCGTTGCTCGCGAAGCTGTTCAGCGCGCTGCCGGCATTTGAGACGCAATTCCAAGAAGTGATCATGCTGGGTGCGGTTGACCCCGTGGGAGATAGCTCTTCGGGAGATGCACGGAACGATGAGCCCCGGTCTGCCGGCAAGCAGTTAGAAGAAGTTCGGAGATTACCACCAATCATGCAAGTAACCCAATGAATCATCCACCATGCGATTGATTATTGCACTTACACTCATTCTCGGATCCGAATTGGCGATCCGCGTCACTCGCCATAGCCTGCTGGAACAGTCGGCCGCTCCTCCCGAAACCGCGCTCAGCACGATGCCACTGAGAATCGACGAGTGGAGAGGTTCGGATATTGAACTGGATCGACGATTGTTCCGGCGGACCGGAGCATACCAAATGATCAACCGTACTTACAAGAACCCAGTGGGCGATCGAATTGATATGAATTTGGGAGTATGGTTGAATTACGATGTTGCAATCCCACACAAGCCCGAGATTTGCTACCCGGCTGCCGGTTGGGATATAGTAAGCCGGCAACCTGTACGAATATTTGCTGACGGACCGGGCTCCTTCACCGCGAGAATGCTAATCCTGGAAAAACGCACGGAGCGAATTGCGGTACTTTATTGGGTGACGCTTGGCGACTCCATTGCGCTCGACGATGACGACATTCGCCAAAGCCTTCAGAAAACCGTAAGCGTGGGCAAGTCTCGGCCGCCGGCCATAAAATGCATGCTGCAAGCGGATGGAGATGACCCCAGCCGGGCAGAACGCCAACTCGTTGAATTCGCTGAAGTCGTGTCTCCCCATCTGCGACAATTTGAGCAACAATAACTGCCAACATCGGGTGCACGAGGTCCAAGGGGGAGATTCTATTCGGAATTTGCATCGCGCACATGTTGCTTTTATCAATCGGTCCTACTGGCCAGACGTGGAAGCCACGGGTCAACTATTGACCGAACTGTGCGAAGATTTGAGCGCAGACTTTGACGTATCTGTAATTGCTGGCCCCCCCAATCAATATGCGGGAGAAACTTGCTTTCGACGATCAGGATGGGCTCGACGTCGGGGCGTAAGAATTCGTCGGATACCGTGCACGCAGCTGTCAAAGGCAAGCTGGATTGGGCGCGCCGTGAATTACCTTTCGTTCTTTTGGATGGCAGCGGTGGCCGCTCTTAAGCTTCCGCGCCCCGATATCCTCATCGTGGAAACGGATCCACCGCTATTATGTTTCATCGGTTTTTTGCTGCAAAAACTCCGGCGCGTAAAGCTTGTCGTCTATCTGCAAGATATCTATCCTGATCTGGCCATTGCCTTGGGCAAACTACCTGACAACGTTCTGACACGTTGGCTGCGCCGGGCTATGTTTTGGGTATATTTTCGCGCCGATCGAATTGTCGTGTTGAGCCGGGACATGCGCGACCTATTGGTTCGCTCCGGTGTGCGGGCGAGCACCATCAGTTGCATACCGAATTGGATCGACACACAAAAAGTTATTCCCGTCAAACAAAACAACTGTTTCCGGCAGCGACACGGCTTGGTCGACAAGTTTGTCGTCATGTATTCCGGCAACTTGGGGCAATGCCAACGGTTGGAAGATATTGTCGAGGCCGCTGGATACTTGCGACACAGCACCGAAATTCTGTTTCTATTGGTCGGCGATGGGGCGATCAAACAACGCTTGGTTAAGCAAGCTGCGGCGCAGCGTCTTGACAACGTTCACTTTTTACCGTACCAGCCTAAGGAAATGTTGGCAGAAAGTCTTAGCGCAGCAGACGTGCATTTGGTGCCGGTCGATCCGCGTGTCGTCAACTGTTTGATGCCCAGCAAATTGTACGGCGTATTGTCATCTGGAAGTCCGGTGCTCGCCGTGGCACCCCACACTTGCGAACTTGCCGAGTTGGTCGAGCGGTTCGAGGTGGGCATTGTCAGTCCACCCGGTGATTCCGCAAAACTAGCCGCTACGATCAAAGGCCTGGCAAGCTCGCGCGAAAAATTGGAGATTTGGGGCCACCGTGCCCGTCAGATCGCGGAACAGTTCTACAACCGTTGCAATACAACAAAGTCATTCGCGCAAATGTTGCAATCTTTAGGTGGAATATCCGTTTTTGACCGCGTTGCATCGACGAAATCGGCGCTCACTGAGGTTTTGCACAACCCTCTCAAATTGACTGAATCCGCCTCTGGAATTCATCGACAGTCGGGAAATCCAACGGATATCCTCGACACGGCGACGATTCAAGGATAGTGATTTGAAAGCCGCGTTTGGATGGACTGCTGATGAATGACCAGCAATCGGAGGACGGGGTAATTGTGAGTCCGAAGCTGACGTCGAAGCACGTCGCAGTCGCTTTGCTTTACTAATCTATGCAACTCATTGAACAACTTCCTGTAGAGGGGTTTGGCAACACGAACGGTGCGTTGCAAACGGAATCGCCACGATCGCACCGCCTGATTATTAAGCCGACTTCCGGCTGGCGCGCCATCGATTTCCGGGAACTGTGGCGATACCGCGAACTGCTGTACTTTTTGGTTTGGCGCGATGTCAAAGTCCGGTACAAGCAGACGGTGCTAGGCGCCCTGTGGGCCATTATTCAGCCAGTCATGTCGATGGTTGTATTCAGTACATTTTTCGGTCGCTTCGGAGGGATGTCGAAGAATGTCGACGTGCCGTATCCCATTTTTGTGTTCTCCGGTTTGCTCCTGTGGCAGTTCTTTTCTAGTTCAGTAACCCAAGCTGGCGGTAGTTTAGTAAGTGCTTCGACGTTATTGACTAAAGTGTATTTTCCCAGGTTATTTTATCCGCTTTCGAACATCGGCAGTGGCTTGGTCGATCTCTTTGTTGCCAGTAGCGTACTGATCGTGCTGATGGTGAAGTACGGCGTTGCCTTCACCTCGGGTTTAGCCATGCTTCCGCTTTTTGTGCTAGGGACTGCAATTTTAGCGCTTGGCGTCGGATCACTTTTGGCGGCCTTATCGGTCGTGTATCGCGATTTTCGCTATGTAATACCATTCATCGTGCAATTGTGGATGTTCGCCAGTCCTGTAGCCTATCCTCTAAGTGTTGTTCCGCAAAAGTATCAATTGATCTATGCGCTCAATCCCGCCGTCGGCTGGCTTACGGGATTTCGCAGCGCTATATTGGGCGACGCCGTTCGCTGGGATTGTGTGGGCGTTTCGCTAATCGTAACCATTGTTGTGGTGGTAGTCGGGGTGCTGTATTTCAGACGTGTTGAACGGCGCTTTGCAGACGTTATTTGATTGGTCATCTTAAAGTAACAACGGCGAACTTTAACTCGCGAGCATTTCGACACGCAACCCATGAACACACCAGTTATTCGCGTCGAAGATATCGGCAAGGAATATCAAGTTGGGGTTTCCGAGCCGGGCTACCGGACTTTGCGCGAAGCGATCGTGTCGGCAGCTTCAGCGCCGTGGCGGCGTTTTCGGCACCTTTCGGGCCGAGCGCGCCAAAATCACAGGTTTTGGGCACTGCGCGAAATCAACTTCGAGGTGCAGCAGGGCGAAATCGTGGGCATTATCGGACGCAATGGTGCCGGTAAGAGTACCCTCTTAAAAATCCTTTCTCAGATCACCGAACCGACCACCGGCATGGCGACTTTGGATGGACGAGTTGGTAGCCTGCTGGAAGTCGGTGGCGGTTTCCATCCGGAACTCACTGGTCGCGAAAACGTGTTTCTCAAAGGCGCCATGTTGGGGATGAGCAAGCGAGAAACGACCGCGAAATTCGACGAAATCGTCAGCTTTGCCGAGGTCGAAAAATTCATCGACACCCCTGTCAAGCGGTTTTCCAGTGGTATGTACACGCGATTGGCTTTTTCGGTTGCGGCCCATCTGGATCCAGAGATTGTCATTGTCGATGAAGTCCTAGCCGTCGGTGATGCCGCGTTCCAGCAAAAGTGTATTGGTAAAATGGGAGAAGTGGCACATGATGGACGCACGGTTTTGTTTGTAAGTCACAACAGTGCGGCAGTCGAAACACTATGTACGCGCGTGATTTTGCTGCAGTCGGGGCAAATTATATTTGACGGAAAGCCGTGCGACGCCATAGGCCGCTACTTCAATGCCGCCCATTCAGCTACCTTGGGAAGTTTTCAGAGAACGGCGGAGGAATTGAGCACTTTTAAAGGACGCGCATGCATAACCAGCGCGTCGATCAATAGCGTCGAAGGTGCAGATGGAAAGTTTCCAATCGGCGCGCCTATTTCCCTGGTCGTTGAATGTGTCTGCGAACAGGTCGACGAGCCAAATTTGGGAATTGGAATTAGCGATTTCCGAGGACTCCGCGTGATGTCGTTTAACACCGTGTGTGACCCATCGACCCAATTGCCTCGGTCCGTCCGCGGCAAGTTCCGCTTTATATGTAGCGTTCCGAGGCAGGAACTCGTGCCGGGCCGCTACAGCGTTAAGCTTGCCTTGGGGAGTAAGGATTGCTTTTTAGACGTCATTGAAGATGCCCTTCAATTTACTGTGATGCCGACCGACTTTTTCGGTAATTACGGTCGATATGTGGGTGGAATCGTCTTTGCGAAGCAGAGTTGGCAGATTGAATGTACGAATTAGACATTTGCCAAAGCGATAAGCCAAATGTTCGACCCGAGGCGAAGACAAATTGCCATGTAGCCGCCGCAGCGGGGGATGCGGTTACCCATTGATCTGAACGTCATGACGCGACGAGTAATGTATCGGCTGCGGAGCGCAAGACCTATCGCATCACTGTGCAATCGCGCAAGTCGAATGTCGGCTGCACGAAAGTTCAGAAGAGACTTTTTCAAATTCTCTGAGTTATCGTCGGTTCGAAATAGACAAATGCCCATTCGTTGGAGTGACCGTCGTCTTTGCCTGACGGACAACACTCCCACGACCAGATTTGACCGTCACTACATTTACCATCCCGCATGGGCCGCACGCGTTCTTGCCCAGCTACGACCGGCAGTCCATATCGATGTTTCTTCGAAGTTATATTTTTCTGCGATTGTTTCTGCGTTCTTACCTATCAAGTTCCTCGATTATCGTCCGGCGCGTCTCAGTTTATCTGGACTCGAATGCGGACAGGGTGATCTGCTCTCATTACCTTTTGCCGACGCATCTGTCGCATCCCTCTCCTGCATGCATACGGTGGAGCACATCGGGTTAGGCCGGTACGGCGATCGGCTGGATCCCGATGGTGACATTAAGTCGATTGCGGAGCTCAAACGAGTATTGGCACCAGCTGGTTCACTGCTATTTGTCGTGCCGATAGGGGAGCCGCGGATCCAGTTCAATGCCCATCGAATTTATGCATACCATCAGATTCGCGCGTATTTTAATGACCTTGAACTTAAGGAGTTCGCGCTTGTGCCCGACAAGGAGGATCAGGGCGGTTTGATCATCGATGCACCAGAGAGTATGGCGGACTCGCAGACTTATGGTTGCGGGTGTTTTTGGTTCCAGAAACCACAATGAATCAACGCCGAGACGACATGATAAGATTCTCGACGCGATTAATTATTGCCAATCACGTCGGACAACTTGCTAACAGCCTACTGCTTTCCGCTCATGTCATGGCCGCCGCTATCGAAAACAAGTTCAAGGTCGTCAACATCGCTTTCACGCCCTATGCCCATCTGTTCGGCAGGACCCGGGGCAGTTTATTCTGCGGATATCCAACCCTTCCGCTGCTTCCCATTCCGCAATTAGCTACTTTTCGAGGGAAAGTTGCCCATACGTGTCGACTCCTACGCGGATACATGTCCAAGCACGATGCTTTGAAAAGGTATCTGCAGCGTCGTGTCCAAGACGTATCAATAGGCTGGAGCGAGTGGTGCAATTTGGACAATCCAACAGTCGTGAGTGCGATGCGTGAGCGTCATTTTGTGATCTTGGATGGCTGGCATTTCCGCGCGCCTGTTGCCCTTTCACATCATGCATCGATCATTCGGAGGTTTTTCCGGCCGCGGCAGATTTTTCTTCGCGAGGTTCGGTCTGTTGTCAAATCGGCAAAGCAAAACTGCGACGTGTTGGTGGGAGTACACGTGCGACAAAAGGATTACGCACGGTGGAGAAATGGTCGATACTTTTTTGACGTGGGCGCCTATGTGCGATGGATGCGCGAGATGCAAGCGATGCTAAAGGGACGTGCGGTAAAGTTCCTCGTTTGTTCTGACGAACGATATGAGCCCGATGCTTTTGGATCGCTGCCAGTAGCTATCGGCAGCGGCACGGCGATCTGCGACTTATACGCTCTCGCGTCGTGTGATTATATCATCGGTCCACCGAGCACATTTTCTTTGTGGGCGTCGTTTTTCGGGGGTGTTCCTTTGCTCCATCTAACGAGCGTGGACCATAGATTGCACGGAACGGAACAGTTTCGTGTGGACAAGGATCTGGACTGGGCGTTTTAGCGTGTCGATAAAATAGATGCCAGTCACGTCACCTCTTTCGAGCATGCGACCGATCAATGAACCCTTGGTCAGCATACTGATTCCATGTTTTAACGCGGAAAAATATGTTGGCGAGGCGATAGAAAGCGCGCTAGCGCAAACTTATCCCAGAATTGAAGTCGTGGTTGTGGACGATGGTTCCACGGATGGAAGTTTGGATGTTATTCGATCCTTTGGCAGGCGAATTCGATGTGAGACTGGACCAAAGCGAGGCGCCTGCGCTGCCCGCAATCAAGCACTGCGGCTATCGGGTGGCGAATTCATTCAATTTCTCGATGCGGATGATCTGCTGGAGCCAATGAAAATAGCGATGCAATTACCGATGCTATTGGCCGATGAGGCGGACATTGTGCTATGCAGAGGTTTGTTGTTCGGCGACACACGGCCGGCATGTCCGATCAAGCGTATCGTATTACCCACGCCCACAGCCGATGCGTTCATCTTTCTCCTCAACCATCCGGTCGGTACCGAGAATCCGCTGCACCGACGTTCATGTTTGGAAAAAGTGGGGGGGTTTCGTGAGGACTTGCCACGGGCGCAGGAAGGTAACTTACATTGCAGATTGGGAGCTGCCGGTGCGCGGCTTAGAGCCGTCGATGCATTACTATTTCGGCATCGTGATCACAATGGGCCAAGGGTTAGCTTGCAGCCTCAGACGCCCGGCTATCTGTGTTGGTTTATGATTTCGCTGTTGAAGGAGCTCGAATCTGGACCACCCTATCAATTTATGAAAGAGCGGCGTGCGGCGCTTGCTGGAAGTTTGTTTCAGCAGGCAATTTTTGCATACCGCGATGGAGCGATTGAGATTGCTCGTGAGGGATTTAAATGTGCCACGCGATTGTCTTCCAATCCTGATTATGTTGAACGTGCCTGGTACAAGGCTTTGGTCCGGGCATTGGGCCCGATGAGGACGGAACAATTGTTGGCAACTGCTCGTCGGTATTTGCGTGGTCATCCAAAGCGTGAATCAACCAGCGTCGTGCGTGTTGTTTGAAAGAACTGGCGAAGTAATGTCGAATCGCGACCGTGGCATGTACATCAGATTCTCGAAAAGCTGTTCTTGGTTCCGACATCAAACGGTGCATAAGCGCTGATGTCTGGCACGCCCATCACCATCGATAGCCCCACAGGAATGTTGCCTTCGCCCCGCACCGCCTCTGCGAATTGGGTATTGTATGTAGTTTCTGCGGTGGCGATTGCGACCATTTTGATCGATGAGGTCATCGCCTTGCAGTGCCTAAGCTGCTGGGCATATGACGATCATGGCGGGCACTTAGTTTTAGTCCAACTGTTAAACTCGAATCGTCAGCCGAACGTCGACTTTGGGTACTCCTATGGACCGCTGACAGTCTTGATATGTCAGGCATGGGCAGTAATCTTCGGAAACCATTGGTCAAGCTTTTTGTACTTGTGCTTATTGTTTCGCGTGATTTCGACAATGCTAATCGTTTCGGTTGCCGCGCAGTTTCGTCTGTCCAAGCTCGTTCAAGCAGTATTCGCGCTCGGGCTGTTTCGTTGGTTGCCGTACAATTGCACGATTGCCCGTCCGGGAGAGTTGATTGGACTGCTGCTTGCAATTCGGTGCCTGATGTCATCACGACTAGATTTAGCTTTGTTGGGTTGCACGCTAGCTACTTTATTCCGACCTTCCATCGGATTTCTGATCGGATTCGCGTTAATATGTATTGTGTTGTGGCGAGCATTTTTGCAATTAAATACATCTTGGACAAGTCGTATCGCTCAACTGCTGCGGTTTGTCGCCCCTTCCGCTGTTTTAGAGAGCGTCGTCGGATTGATTTACATCGGCCTGCATGGCGCCACATCCTATGTGCTCACCATTTTTCCCATTGCAGGTAGTCACCTGTATGCGAATAGGCAGGCGAGTTTTTTGAAGCTTGGATGGGATCGCTTTTTCCCGGCTGATCAGAATTGGAAAGGATACCTGACGAATCCGTCCCATCTTGATTTAATCGTATTGTTGACGCTGGCGGCTGGGCTACTCGTTAGCGTGGTGCAATTGATTCGAGCTGATCCACAAGAAGATAAACTTGGTTCGCCCTCTCATCTGCATTTGGTTCTTTTTTTTATCGCTACCGTCGTTTTTTTCACTTTGACGATCAGTTACAGCGCTTTGGCGTGTTACCTACCGTTTTTTTGGCTCGGGTTTATCGCTGCGTGGAAAGTATTCGGCAGCGGTTTAGGACGTGTTGGCATAGTGATCATGGCGCTCATTGGGATAAATCTTGTCCTCCACGCGGTATTTGTGATGGAGTCAGTAGAAAGGAAGCTTACAAGTATTGCGGACGACTTTCATCTTACCAATCCACAGCTTGTGGTGGATCGGACCGAGCAGGCAGAGCTAACTGAGATTAAAAAGTACGTTGACGGTCAAACCATCGCGTTTCCCTGCATGATGGGAGATGTGACCTTGCTGAAGCAATTTGGAATCTCGGTTTGGCCGAATCACTATTGGTGCTTATCACCAGGAATTGCCAGCTCGCAAGAGATTGACGACGCGCGTGCCCAGGTTCGCAACGTCGAATACGTGCTACTCAAAAAACCTCACATAGCGTTTTCCGAGGATCTTTTGGCGCTCAGCGAAATGCATACAGAAGTCCTATACGACGGAAAAAACTTTGACCTATTGCATGTCATTAAAGCTCCACAGAGTACAGAGGCAACTAGATAGTGGAAGAATGCCTACAAAAGGAATTCGATGTCAGTAGGAGAGGAATCCTTTTCCGCGCCGGAGGCAGATCGGCGCCCAACGACGAAAGAAACTGTCTCTTCTCGAGCTTTTTGGGCGCGATTCAAGCAGCGGATGACAAATCGCTTGGTAGATAATGAAACGCCAGCACGTATCAGCAAGATCTCCATCTCCCGGTTATGACGCCAGACTTTAAGTTGGACTAAACGTTCGTCTCTTGTTAGCTCACTTTCAACCAAATCATTTAGTGGTATGCTTTGCTTTTTGATGGCGCTGAAGTCGCGTCTGTTAAGCAGTAATTGGGAGCGGGTCGCGAGTTTATGCGAATCTTCTATTCGATCTGCTTTACAGCAGACCGAACCTAGCGTCAAGGTATTGCTAATTTGCCATGAACAACCTCCGTTTGGCAAACGATTCGACGACCGACTTGAAATTATATCAGTTGACTTTCCGCCACCGAGTCCGACGTATGCCGCGACGATGGAAGACAAATGGCGCAAACTTCATATTGGCATGATGCGTGCCGGCGAGCTTCAACCTGATTTTGTCATGATCATGGATGCCGACGATTTGGTTAGCAATCGTCTGGCTGAGCATACACTCAAACATCCAAACTGTAATGGCTGGATCATCCGCCGCGGCTATCATTATCGATACGGCAGTCATTGGATTGGCTGGAGCAACGACTTCAATTGCGGTACCAATGCAATTGTCAGCAGCCGATTGATTCGGTTTCCCAAGGACCTGCGAGAAGACAGCCGGAAAAACTGTATCGTTTTGCGGTGGGGGCACACCAAAATTGCTGAAAAGCTGGCGGAAGCCGGCACACCGCTGGAAGCACTACCGTTTCGTGGAGCAGTTTACGTTGCTCAACATGGCGACAATCACAGCCATGATGTCCCGTTAAGCAATCGACTCGTCAATCTGATCCGATCCTACCGCAACTTCGTCCGCTCGCCACGAATGATTGTTCCCTTGACAGGACGAATTCAAAGTGAATTCTCCCTGTAGGTTTAACTCAGTCGCTTTCAAACTCGTTGTACAGTCACATGTCCATCGCAGCGAATAGGAAGCTCCGTATTATGAACCACGTGTCGAAATTCGATCCCGGTCAACAACGAAAGCGATATGATGCAAGATACACCGAACGGATGGTTCCCAACACAAAGAAATGGCAAACTAGTTGGGCCGAGCACATCACCCGGTACACTTTTGCCGCAACGCATTTGCAAGGTTGTCGCGTTCTAGACCTGGGGTGCGGCATCGGCTACGGGACCCGTTATCTCGCTGAACATGGCGCCTCGGAAGTAGTGGGCGTGGATTATTCTCAGGAAGCGATAACGCAAGCTCAATCCGAATTCCACCATCCAAGGGCAAGTTTCGTGCAGGACGACGCACAACAGCTGGATCAAATATATGGACCGTTTGATGGCATCGTGGCATATGAAATCTTCGAACACGTCGACAGCCCGACGTCGATGTTGGCGCGATGTCGTGATTTACTAAGTGTCGGCGGTTGGTTCTACTGTAGCACGCCGAATACGCGGTTTCGCCCAAAACTGAAGGACGGCATTACGCCGCGCAATCCCTTTCACGTCAAGGAGTATTTGGAGGAGGAATTTCGCGAGATGCTGTGTAAATACTTCGATTCCGTAGAGATCTTTGGACAGGATTATACTCCAGCCTATAAGCGACAGGTGCAAGCGCTTTCTCGATTGCAAAGCTGCGACTTTGCACTTTGGTCAAATCCTCTTGTGCGGCTCGGTCGACTGATTCAAAGACTTAAAGGAGTTCGAGTCAATTGGATGGAGGACAGTTGTGTCTATCCTCCCCTTGAAGAGGATATTGTCATCTGTGAAGGCACGCGTGGTATCGAAGATGCCACGACCTTTATCGCACGCTGTCGGAAACAAAGTTGAAAAAATCTCCGATGCGGTTGGCATTTGTCACCCCTGAATTTGTTACAGAAGCGCGTTTTAACGGAGGACTTGCCAATTATCTGGGCAGAATCACGGTCGCATTGGCGAAAGCGAATCATGACGTCCACGTCATCACTACGTCGCACGAAACCGCGTCATTCGCGTACCGAGAAGCAAAAGTGCATCGAGTGGTTCCCTGTTGGGATCGTAGAATGACGATTGACCGTGTTGATACCCTTGTTCCACGAAGCTTTTATGGGGCCTATCAAGATTTAAAGGCAGCTTGGTGCTTGTCCCGAAAATTGAAAGCCCTTCACCGATATCAACCATTCGATGTAGTACAAATCGCGAATGTTTCGGCTGTAGGCCTTTTTTTGCGCGGGATGAAGGACCTACCTGTTGTATTGCGAATGTCATGTTTCCGACCAGCTTGGGATGTGGCTACGGGCTGCGTACCCACCGTCGGACTTCGATTGCGTTGGAAGTTGGAAGAATGGAATGCACGTAGCCGACCGTTTGTATACGCACCGAGTCAATTTGTGGCACGACAAGTTGCACGTGCTTACTGTTTGCCCCGTGTCGACGTGCTGGAATCGCCATTCTTTCAACCGGAACCGGAGCAGGATTTCAGCGCCTTTAACGAGTTTGGACGAGGCCGCGACTACGGATTTTTTTTTGGTCATTTAACTCAGATGAAGGGCGCACATGTGTTGGCGGCCGCCCTGCCGCAATTATTGACAGCATTGCCTGATCTCCGGTTCATTTTCGTCGGCACCGATGGGATAGCGCCCACCGGAGGGAGCATGCGAGCCTATATTCGCCGAAGCCTTGGGAAAGATGTCAATCGCGTTGCGCTTTTAGATCCGGTGAAGCATGACAAACTTTACCCGTTGCTCGAGCATTCTCGGTTTGTGGTATTGCCGTCGCTGATCGATAATCTGCCCAACACTTGCCTGGAAGCAATGGGGCTGGGCAAAGTCGTAATTGCCACGAAAGGATCATGTTTCGAGCAATTGATCAATCATGGAAGTTCAGGGTTACTGGTGCCGCCGAGCGATGCCGCAGCGCTGACCGAGGCTATGCTAACTGCGGCACGTATGTCCGCGGATGAGCAAAGCCGGATCGGCACAGCGGCCAAGGAACGAATTAGGAGGCTGCATCCTGATCATACAATTCCCCAGTTGCTAGAGTACTACCGACGGATTCTCGAGGAATTTGACTCAGGGCGTGCTGAAATTAGCGCGACGGACCCAAGCGCCGGCAAACACGAAAAGGTTGCTCTTGAGTCATCATCTGTATCCTGTCCGCCTGTAATTCGGCCAGATCAGTTTCATTGCTGAATGACTTCGACGCGCAAATTTCCGACGCCTGGTAGACTGTGGTACTTGTTCCGTCAAAACTGCCACGAGGGGTGGTCAACGCCGTATTGGCGACGGTTTGTGCGGACCAAAATCCTCGATTCGGCGCCGATTGAAACCGCAGTGACGGCCGACACAATTGAAGTCTTTACGCTGACTGGAAAAAAAGATTGGCTGAATCTAATTTGGTCGCTAAAGAGCTTTTATCGATTTGCTGCACGATCTTATCCTTTGACCATTCTAGATGACGGAACGCTCACCAATAATGAAGATGAAATGTTGCTGCTGCACTTTCCTCAAGCGCGACTCATCCGCGCGGTCGCGAGTGACGCAATCATGATGCAAGAGTTGTCCGATTACCCGCGCTGCCAATGTTACCGGCGGCTCCATCCGCTAGCGCGCAAGTGCTTCGATGTAGGTTGCTTTATCCGTGCGCCGCGAGTCCTACTGCTCGACAGCGATGTATTATTTTTTCGTGAACCGACCGAGCTCCTTTTCCGGATCGATAAACCTACCATTATGAATTATTTCAACGCCGACGTTGCGCCAGCATTGAACATCGGTGCCGTCGAAGCAAGTCGGAAGTTCAATATTGAATTGAATGAGCGGATCAACTCCGGTTTGTGTCTCCTATCCAGCGCCGTGTTTAATCTCGATTGGATGGAAGAATTCTTATGTTGCGATTCGATATGGGCGAACAAAATATGGCGGATCGAGCAAACGCTTTTGGCGCTTGCCGCGTCACGCGTGGGCGTGGAACTGCTGCCAGAGCGCGAGTATCGAGTAAGCCTACAAGCTGGTACTGACGGCTGTGCGGCAAAACATTATGTGGGGGCGGTTCGACATCTCATGTACCGCGAGGGATTGGCCAAATTGGTTCGAAACGGATTTTTGGATCCAGCACACCAGGATCAATATGTCTCCAATGACACGTCTGAACGGACTTCCTGACTTGCGCCTCAACGCGCCTTCCGTCGCTGCTTCTCGATCCGACAGCGCTCCGGCAACAGTTGTCTTAATGATGCCGGACCTGAGGAAGGACAATCCCTATCAACGATTGCTGGCCCGATCCTTGGAGTCTCAAGGTTTTCATGTCTGCTTTCCAGTGGGCTATCGTCGTATTTTGCCTTTCTTTCGAGCAGTGCGCGAGAATCGATCTTCGTCCATTCTGCACCTGCATTGGACGCTACCGTACTTGCGCGCACAATCGCGAATTATCTTTATCATTAGGGCGGTCAAGTTTCTATGTGACTTGACGCTGGTGCGGTGCTCCGGCCGCCCATTGGTATGGACTGTACATAATCTTGTGCCGCACGAATCACGCTTCCCACGCTTGGAACTTTGGGTGCGACGCATGTTGTGTCGTGCCGCCGGAGCAGTGATTGTTCACGGTTCAGCCGGAAAGCAGCAAGCGATCGCCAAGTTCGGATGCATCCCGGAAAAAATTGCCATCATCCCGCATGGCCATTATCAAGACGTATATTCACCAAGCCCTCCGCGCCAAACGTCGAGGCAGAATCTCAACTTGCCTGATAAAACAACCATGTTGTTCTTCGGAATGGTACGCCCCTACAAAGGTATGCCGATGTTACTGCGGGCTTGGCGTGCACTTGCCGCTGCAGAAGCCCAATTGGTCATTGCGGGGCCCTGTTCGCCCGAGTATCGGCACGAATTAGATATGATTGCGCCCGATGTCGCGGGAGTTATTTGGCACGATCATTGGATTGCGGAGGAGGACCTTCCGCTATATTTTGGGGCGGCTGATGTGGTCGTATTGCCGTTTGAGCGTGTGCAAACTTCGGGCAGCGTCATGTTGGCCATAACCTATGGCAAGCCAATTATCACACCACGACTGGGTGAACTGCCCGAGACGCTTGCCGGCGCGGACGATTTGATGTATCAGCCAGGAGACGAAGCAGCGCTGACAAAAAGTCTGCGAGAGTCGCTATCCAAGGATTTAAATGACATCGCTCGTCGGACTGCTCTGGTCGCAGAGCGCTTCGATTGGGAACCGATAGCCCAAAGGACTGCCTTGGTATATCGTCGCGTGATCGCAAAATCCCGCCGAGAGTCTCAGCGCACAAATGGTCGCTGCTTATCGCGCGCAGCAGTGAACGAAAGTCTGGACCATGAAAGTTAGCATCCTGATTCCCTGCTTCAACGCTGAGCGCTGGATTGGCGCCGCAATCGCATCGGCACTCGATCAATCATGGTCGGAAAAAGAAGTGATTGTAGTGGACGACGGATCCACTGACGGCAGCCTTGAAATAATCCATTCTTTTGGCGACCGAATTCATTGTGAATCCGGGCCGAATTGTGGTGGCAATGTGGCGCGAAATCGGCTGCTCGAACTGGCTTCCGGCGATTGGCTACAGTATTTGGATGCTGATGACTGGCTCATGGCAGACCACGTGGCGCAGCAGATGATGGTCGCCCAGTCAAATCCGCGGGCCGACGTGGTCTATTCTCCCATTACCATGGAATATTGGCCGGAAACGGAATTGGCCAGTGAAAGCAGTCAAGATGATCGCGGAACGAAACTCAAAGCCACCGGCTCGCCAAAACGTGAAGTGTTCCCAATTCCAGAGCCTCACGACCCTTGGATCCAGCTGATCCGCTGGTATCTGCCCCAAACGGGTGCGACTCTTTTTCGGCGGGAAGCCGTGGTCGACGTTGGCCAATGGAAGATAGATCAACCGTGCTGCCAAGAGCACGAACTTTATTTTCGGCTGCTGGCGGCCGGTAAGATATTCACATTCAACCCATGCTCGGGCGCCGTCTATCGGCAATGGAGTCAGGGCACGGTTTGCCGGCGGGATCCCCTGCAAACATTTTTACGGCGCTTGGAAGTGGTAACGAGCGTCGAGAAATGTCTAGCGCAGCGTGATGCGTTAACCAAGCTGCGTTATCGTGCCATCAGCTTGACGCGGATGGAATGTGCTCGCAGCCTGTACCACCTCGATCGCTCACAAGCCCTGGCACTTGTTCAACAGCAACAATTGCGGAGGAGGATACTGCTGGCTGACGAGCCGGCATTTCCTCCGATGTATCGGTTAGCGTTTCATTTGTTTGGCTTTCGAACCGCCGAATTCATTGCCGATGCAGTCCGCCGGCGACGAAGCAATAATAAGCCGCGAGTCTGTGAGTCTGATGATGTCGATCAAGCAATGATATCTCCTCGGACAATTGTGGAATCGGCGTCGTGATACCAGCCTACCTCCCATAAGCGATTGCCGCCGGCTTTCCTGAGTTCCCCATGCTTAAAACTTGCACACTCTCCATCTTTGTGGCACGCCCCGACTTGCGGTTCATGGAATTTACCATTCCGCATTTGGTGCGGATGTGCAATTATCCGTTTTTGGAACGCATTTTGTTAGTGGATACTGCGCCCTTGGCCAAGCGGTATTCACAGCAGCCTGGTTTGGGCAGCCATGCCGATTTGATTGCAGCCTGCCAAAGACTGCAGTCAGCCGGCAGCATCGATTGTTACCTGGAAATGGACTATTCGCCGGTAGTGCGAAACAAGCTATACCGCAAACATTTTGGCAGACGGCTGCAGCATACTCACAATTTTCGCGGCTATCCCATCCTAGGAAATCTGTACGCCTTGGAGATAGCGCGCGGCGATTACTTCCTGCATTTCGACAGCGATATGCTCATGTATCAGAGCGTGGATTTCAATTGGATCGACAAAGGCATCGAGTTATTGGAACGTGTCCCCGAAGCGCTGTGCGTGAATCCACATCCAGGACCGCCCCGTCAGGATGGACTGCTGCAACAAGGGGAAAGACACTACGAATTAGATACCCGTGGGTTCTACAAATTTTGGTTTTTCACCAGTCGTCGTTATCTGATAAATCGAAACAGGTTCTTCAGTACACTTCCGATGGCTCCGAAATACCTTTCTTGGAAACGAAGGCTGTTGAGCAAGCTTACCCGCGAGAGCCCTTTGTGGAATTGGGAGGTGATGGTGACCGAACATATGTGCTCGAATGGAATGCTTCGTGCAGATTTATGTGATTCGGGGGCCTGGACGCTTCACGCCCCAGACCATGGTGAGGAATTCCTCGCCGCATTACCGAATGTGATTCCCAAAGTTGAATCCGGCCGCTTTCCGCCAGAACAAGCCGGGAATTACGACTTGGTGCTAAAGCACTGGGTTAAAACGTCGACTTCAGAATCGACTGGAACCGGCCAACTGGTAGCCCGGTAGCGCATGTTATCGTTTTCGTCGATCATTCCTGTACATAATCGGTCTGGTTTGGTTGTTCCAACCATTACCTCGGCATTGGCGCAGCGGTTCGTCGATAACGAAGTGCTTGTGATTGATGATGGCAGTACAGACGGTACCGCAAATGTCCTGGCCCAGTTTGGTAATCGCATTCGAGTTTTTCGACAGGAAAATGGTGGTCCCGGGGCGGCCCGAAATTTAGGAATCGAGCACGCAGGGGGAGAATATATCGCCTTTTTGGATAGCGACGATGTATGGTTTCCGTGGACGTTAGAAGTATACCGATCACAGATTGAAAAGCACGACAAGCCGGCGATCGTCATCGGCAAACCGTCGCTCTTTCAGGATGCGAACGAACTTCCAACGGAATTTAGCGGTGCTGATTCCACGGCCGTCAATGTGTTTTCTGACTATCTCGCCTCGGGCGACCAATGGCGCTGGTTCGGAGTATCATCGTTTGTTATTCGACGGGACGTATTGCAGCAGGTCGGTGGTTTCACCAAGGAGCGCGTCAACGCGGAAGATGCTGATCTAATGCTCCGACTAGGCACAGCGCCAGGGTTTGTCCAAATCACAAACCCTGTAACCTTTGGATATCGTCGTCATGCCGACAGCGCGATGGCAAATTTAGACCGGACTTATGCGGGAGTCCGACATTTGATCGGTAGTGAGCGGCGTAGTCAATATCCGGGTGGAACGAACCGATCTAAAGAACGCACGCGCATTATCACGCGCCATGTGCGTCCTGTTAGCCTGGAGTTGCTGTCGCAAAGCCAACGTCGCGACGCTTGGTATCTTTTCCGCTCTACCTTGGGATGGCACTTTCGTGAAAGGCGTTGGCGTTATTTGGCCAGTTTTCCAGTCCTTGCCGCAAGACATTGGATTACGTTCATGCGGAGCGGGGGGATGTCTGGTGCTGCGCACCGCCGGGACGGGATGCAGATGCTGACCACTACACCCGTTACACCATCAGCACCTATTTTGTTAAACGTCCCTCGCGCAGGTTGTGTGGGCATACAAACAGTGAAACCAAGGAGCGCATTAGCGGGGCATCGTCTGTCCCTGCAATACCGCAATTTCAAATTCCATGTCCGAGAATTCGGATTACGCACGGCCCTGCAGATTGTTTACCAACGCAGGAAAGGGAGACGGCTCCTGGCATTGGATATTCCACAAGTGCGCACAAAAGTATATTGCCGCACCAATGGCTCCGATTTCTATGCTTTGCGCCAAGTATTGTGCCAACATGGGATTCAGTTTCCTTTGCATTTTGAACCCTCACTTATTGTCGATGCAGGCGCCAATGTTGGCTATTCGACACTGCGTTTTGCCAACCTTTGGCCAAAGTCAAGAATCATTGCTATTGAGCCCGAAGCCGCGAACTGCGAGCTGTTCCGTAGGAATTGCAACGATTATCAGAATGTGACGTTGTTACAAGGCGCAGTGTGGCCTACGAGAACGAGATTACAAATTTCAAATCCGACTGCGGACAGCTGGTCGTTTCGGATAGCGGAGGCAGCTGCCCAAGCGGGCCCAGTGATTTGCGCATATACCATCGAAGATATCTTGGCAATCGCCGGTTTTCCGCGGATTTCACTATTGAAAATGGATATCGAAGGATCAGAGGTGGATTTGCTCTCAGATGGCGCCGACAAATGGCTCGACAAGGTTGATGCCCTGTTGATTGAACTGCACGATCGTTTCCGAGATGGCTGTAGGGATGCCCTTTCCCGTGCCCTGGGAGGGCGTGAGCACAAGCGATTGCGTTACGGAGATTACGATCTGATTATTCTGGCTGGCGAGGGGCAGTGTGCCAGCACCTAATGGACTTGACAACGCCGTTCACGACCCAAGCAATACCTGGAAATCAGCCAGTGACCGGATGGTCAATTTCATGCTTCGCCTTCCGAGCGCCGTTAGGATGCGTTGGCGAATTTTATGGTTTAGGGTGGTGGGCGTCAAAATCGTGGGTAAGTGCTGGCTGCAGCGCGTGGAAATTCCGCGAAATCCTTGGGATGTGCACCTTGAAAACGTCGCATTGGATAATCATGTTGTGCTGCTTACAACCGGGGATCGAACGGATACACCGCGAATTGTGATTCGGCATGGAACATATATCAATCGATTTACAATGATCGACGCCTCCGAGCGTATAGAAATTGGCAAGCACTGCATGATCGGCCCGTATTGCTATATCACCGACCATGATCACGGATTCCAAAGTGACGGACCGATCCAATCGCAACGCTTGGTCAGCAAGCCTGTGTGCATCGGCGACGACGTATGGATTGGCGCCGGCGCGCGCATTCTTAAAGGAGTGACGATTGGGAAGGGCGCTGTGATCGGAGCTGGAGCAGTGGTAACCCGAGATGTGACCCCCAATGCGAAAATGGCCGGCGTTCCGGCACGAGAGATTGGCGCCCGAGGGTAGCTCATTCATGGCTAACGAACCACTGATCACATTTATGATTGCCACACGGAATCGTGTGGAAGAATTGCGTAAGACTCTTGAAAATTGTGAAGCTCAACTGTGGCCAGCCATGGAAATCTTGGTGGTTGACGACGCATCGACGGATGGCACCTACGAAATGGTGCGCAGTCGTTTTTCCCAGGTGAATATTGTGCGTCGCGAAAAAAATGTCGGCTCGATCGTCGCGCGCAATGATATTCTGCGGCGCGCCCGCGGCAAATACATCATCGCGCTGGACGACGACAGCCGGCTAGTCGACGCGGATGCATGCCGAAGAATAGTGGAACGAATGGAACGTGAGCCAGACCTAGGCATCATTTCGCTGCAGGTGATCGGACCGGAGCATCCAGAACGGATGCAGGATTCCGGTCGCTTGCGCGGCGAATGGCATTGCAATTCATACGCTGCATGTGGCGCGGTAATTCGGCGAGCCATGCTTGAGAAAACAGGGCTCTTTCCCGAATTTTTCTTTCATACCTATGAAGAGCCTGACCTTTGCTTGCGGGCCTGGGATGCAGGATATCGTGTCCTGCAGTGGAACGAGATATTGGTCTATCACGAGTTCTCGGCACTGAACAGAAACGAACAACGTAACCATCGGCGTCACGCCCGGAATGAAGCCTGCAGCGCGATCATGCGTTACCCTTTGTATTTGGTGATTCCTGTGCTCGTTGTGCGTTTGTTTGGACAGTTCTGCTATGCGTGGCAACGTGGCTGGGCATGGCAAGAACCGCGAGTGTGGTGGGACGTGTTGCTGTGCCTGCCCGCGGCACTGGCCCAACGCCGGCCGGTAGACGCAAACGGCATTAAGATATGGCTCTCAGTAAATCGCGAGCGGATCGTTGACCCTCGTTTGATTGCTCGCTTGAGGACGCAAAGTTGGTGGAAGATTATATCGAGCCATAAATGGAATCGGGATTCACGTCATAATGAATCGCGTTCGTCTGATTCGAATACGACCTATGTTAGCGAAGCCGGTCAACGACTTACCTTTTGATCTCGTAGCGAAACGTGTGTAAGTGAAGCCAGCGACGCTCCAAGAAGCTCAATTGCCAACTCGACACCGCTGTCA
>DATJYL010000236.1 GCA_035499655.1 Pirellulales bacterium | reverse complement strand
GATCCGACAGTTCCAATAGACATAACGCCACTCCAGCATTCAGGTTGACGATGAAACGACCCCCGCCTCCGTGACTATTTTCCGCCGACAATCGAATCCAATAATGTACCAAACATGTCCGCGCTTGGGAATGCCTGCATGACCTCGCGAAGACGGACCTTGCCAACTTTATGCACGCACTGCATCGCGGCATTGGATGAGTTCGGCGGCAATGCTGACGGCGATTTCGCCCGGCTGATTACTTCCCAATGGGAGGCCAATGGGGCAGCGGAATTGCTCGGCCAATTCTTTGGAAAGACCCGCTTCGATCAGCTCCCGTACCAGTACTTTGCGCTTGGCTTGGCTGCCGATGACGCCTAAATAAGGCAGTTCGAAACCGGCGTCTTTGACTTTGCGATCCAACACCGCCTGCAAAATCGGGCGGTCAGTTTTGTGACCCATCGTCATGCAAATCACGTAATCGTCGGGGCGCAGCTCACTCACAAAATCTCGCGGCTCGGGCAGCAGCACGGTGCGCAGCTTCGGCGAATGTGGCAGTTTCGACAGCCATTCTTCGCGCTGATCGACACAAATCACACGGCATTCGAGCAACAACAAGAGCCGCACAAGCGCCTGGGCCACGTGACCGGCGCCGAACACCACGATCCGCCATTCGTGAAAGTTGTACGCCTCGAACAGCAGCTTCACCACACCGCCGCAGGTCATGCCCACGTCGCGCTGCAAATTCCACTCCACCAGGGCGCAGGTCGGCGCGCCGTTGTCGGCATGAGTGAGCAGTTCCTGGGCATGCCCGATGGCTTTGCTTTCCACCTTGCCGCCGCCAACCGTGCCGAACACCAGACCGGACCCATCGACCAGCATTTTCGTGCCGGCGTCCGAAGGCGTGCTGCCGACGGTTTCCACCAGCGTGACCGCCGCAAACGGCCGCCCCGCGGAAGAAAGTTCGGCCAGCTTTTCAACAAACCCGTGCGGAACGCTCATAGGAATTCAATCGGCAGGATTTACCACGGAGGCACAGAGACACGGAGACGATTCTTTATAACCGCAGAGACGCAGAGACGCGGAGAGGCAAAGCAAAATTTTATAAGGAAGCCAAGAAATCAGGAAAGAATTAATAATTTTATTGAGTTACGGCGAATACGTTTCAACAGTGTATTGAAATTTTACGTCGCCGGGCGGCCGCGCCTCAATCACCAAGACCACAGATTTGCGTGAAGCTAATTCCTCGGCGACGTAGCGCATGCATTGGTTGTCCGAACCTAGATGATCCATAAGCTTGTATTGTTCAAAAAAGAATCCTTTGTAACGACCTTTACAAAGCATGTTGCGTTGCCAGCCAGTGATGATCTGCTTACGAATCAAGTAGTCGCAAAATGTTGCGACTTCGCCTTTTCCTTTTGCTTCGTTGGTGGAAATTGATTCAAAACCCTTCCACACCTTGGCAAATTGCGCCTCACCAATTAACCCGCTTGCCACGAGAAGCCTTGTTAGCGTATTCAGATCATCAAGCGGCTGACTGCCCATTTCCTGAATTCCTGGCTTCCTAATAAATTCTTTCTTATGATTTCTTTGCCGCTGCCTCTCCGCGTCGCTCCGTGGTGAAATGCCCGTTGCCGGTTCTGCTTTCTGCCTTCTGCTGTCTGCTTTCTTTCGCCAGCATTAAGCATCGCATGATTTCTTCGCCCGTCGCCGGCAGGTGCAACTCGCTGGCCGCGACCATGTCAACGCAGCCCAGCGCATGTTTGACCGCCGTCCACACGCAGGTGGCGTGCATCAGCGGCGGTTCGCCCACGGCCTTGCTGCTGGCCACGTTGTCGGTGTTGTCGTCATTGGGAAATAAATCGCAATTGAAAATCGGCGGCACGTCGGTCACGGCCGGAATTTTGTAGGTTGTCGGCGAGTGCGACAGCAGCGTGCCGGCCGGCTGTCGCGGATCGATCGGCTTGTTGTCCGCCGTCCAGTTGTATACCAGGCATTCGCCGGTCACCCAGCCCATGCCTTGGATGAACCCGCCGACGATCTGCCCCATGTCCACGCCTGGGTTAATCGACCGACCGATATCCATAAGCATGTCAACTCGCGACACGGTCAACTCGCCGGTGAAGCGGTCGATTTTCACTTCGCCCGCCGCCGCCCCCTGCGTGAAATAGAAAAATGGATTGCCGCGGCCGGTTTCGCGATTGAAATCGACTCCCGGCGTGGCGTAAAACCCGCGAGCGCCCAAATCGACGCGTTCCCGCCGGGCGTCGCCGCACAGTTTTCCAAAAGCTATCCGGTGCCGCGGATAGCGAATATCAAAAGCATGGCCATCTTCAAACACAATGCTGTTCGACGATTCGCTTAACCCCAACTCCGCGGAGGCCAACTGCCTGGCTGCGAACACCGCCAACCGTGATTTAATTTGCCGGCAAGCGTTCACCGCCGCCGCGCCGTTCAAATCGGTCCCGGCCGAAGCGGCCGTAGGCGAAGTGTTGATGTTCTTTTCAGTCGAGGTGGCCATTACGATGACGCGCTCGATCGGCAAGCCAAACTCGTCGGCCACAAGCTGCCGGATTTTCACGTTCAGGCCTTGGCCCATCTCCGTGCCGCCAGTGGAAACTTGCACCGTACCGTCGTGATACACGTTGACCAGCGCGTTCCCCTGGTTCAAAAATTTCGTCGTAAACGAAATGCCAAATTTTACCGGCGACAGGGCCAGCCCGCGCAGCCAGAGCCGGTCGGTGGTGTTGGCCGTTTCGATTTCCGCCAGCCGCTGCTGGTAATCGCTGCTGCGGGCCAACTGCGTCACAATTTCGGGCAAATGATTTTTCTTGAACAGTTGCCCGTACGGCGTAATGTTGCGATCCTCCATGCCGTACAAATTTCGCAATTGCACGTCGAGTGAGCCGATGGTTGCTGTACCGGCCGGAGGGATCACTTTTCCGTTGCTTGAGTCTCGGCCGTTCGACAGCGCCGCATGTTGCTTCGCCGCGCCGTCGTGCAGCACGATTCCGCGCGATTTCAAATATCCGGCCACTTCGTGAATCATATTTTCCGTCGCCGCTATTCCCTGTGGACCGCCGAAGCCGCGAAAGGCCGTGTTCGGCGGATAATTCGTGAAGCACACCTGCCCGCGAATTTCCACGTTCGGCAGATAATACGAATTGTCGGTGTGGAGCATGGTGCGCTCCATCACCGAAGTGGAAAGATCGGCCGCCGCCCCGCCGTCGGAATAATACTGCACCCGGTACGCCAGAATTTGGCCGGCATCGTCGAAGCCCACTTCCCACTCTGCCTGGTAAGCGTGCCGCTTGCCAGTGGAGCACATGTCGTCATCTTTGTTGTAAATCACACGGGCGGAGCGGCCGGTTTGTTGCGCGACCAGCGCGGCCATCACCGCGGGAATGCTCCCTTGCGTTTCCTTGCCACCGAAGCCGCCTCCCATCCGTTTGCAAATGCACACCACCTGATGCATATGCAGGCCCAGCGCTTCGGCCACCACGTGCTGCGTTTCGGTTGGGTTTTGCGTGGAGCTGTAAACTAAAATTTCGCCTTGCTCGCCCGGATAAGCCAGCGACGCCTGCGATTCTAAATAGAACTGCTCTTGCCCCAGGTTGTGAAACACGCCGCTCAACCGATGCGGAGCCGCTTTCAGTGCGCCGTCAACATCACCCCGAGCAATCGTTCGTGCCGGGCCGATGAACCGCCGCAATTCGATGGCCCGTTCGATCGTCAGAATCGGCTCGCTGGCCGCCACTTTAATTTTCACCGCTCGCCGAGCTGTTTCTAAAGCGGCCCGCGTTTCCGCCGCCACGATCACGACCGGCTGGCCAACGTACAGCACTTTTTCCTTGGGCAGTACCGGTTCGTCGCAAATAATCGCGCCGAACACGTTTTTGCCAGGCAAGTCACTCGCTGTGAGCAGCGCCACCACGCCGGGAATCGCGCGGGCGGCATCCAACTCGATCGCTTCAATCAACCCGCTGGCCACCGGACTGCCGACAAAGCCCACGTGCAACTCATCGACGCGTGCGGGCATATCGTCAATGTACGGCGCTGTCCCGGTCACATGACCGACAGCCGAATCGTGCGGTAGTGGTTTGCCAACGCTAGGCATGGTTTTCCGTTATTTAGCCCCCAGTCAATGACCGGGGGAACTCACACCGTTGCTAATTCTCGTTCGTGATAAAACTTCAACAGCACGTTGCGGGCTAACTGTAAACGGTAATCTTGACTGCCACGCACGTCGCTAATCGGAGTGATTTCGGCCACGACAATGTCACCCGCCGCTTCCATCGTCTCGGCCGTAAAGGCTCGCCCTTGCAAAAATTGTTCGGTCTTTCGCAGCCGCAGAACAATCGGTCCCACGGCGCCGTAAGCTAGAGCCGCATGCGAAATGGTGTCGCCAGCCAATTCCAGGCGAATAGCCGCGGTGAACGTGGAAATATCCAAATCGCGCCGGCGCGACACTTTGTACAATCGCAAGATTTCTTCCCCCTCGCCCTTTGGGAAAGGGCTGGGGTGAGGGTGCCGCAGCTTCGGCAGCGGAATCCGCACCCTGACAAGCAATTCATCCGGCCGCAGGTCGAATTTTTTATAGCCGTGATAAAAGTTGTTGATGTTCACAGAGCGGCGTCCAGACGGTCCGGCCAATTCCAATTCGGCTTCCATCACAAACAAAAACGGCAGCGAATCGGCAATCGGCGAAGCGTTGATGATATTTCCGCCGATCGTTCCCACATGGCGAATTTGCGGCGAGCCGAACACCGACACAATTTCAGCAAACTCCGGCGCTTCGGTACGGCACAACTCAAGCAGTTGCGTCCACGTGGCCCGCGCGCCAGAGATAATTTGTTGAATGCCATTGCTGGATTGTTTGACCTCAATGTTTTCCAACTCCGCCACACGGTTCAAATCCAAAAACACCGCCGGCGCAATCACGCGCTTGTTCAATTGCACGCCAACATCCGTTGCCCCGGCCACGACTTTTGCTTGTGGATGATCGCGCCGAAAGGCCACCGCCTCGGCAATCGTCGTGGGACAATACGCCCGCCGCTGGACGCTGTCGACGGTGCATTGTAAATCGAGTGTGCCACCACGCAGCGGGCTCAATTCGTTCAATATCGCTGCCGACGGATATAAATCGTTCAGTTTTGTCGTGCCTTCCGCAACGGCTTTTAGGCCCGCTTTCAAAATCGTCGTGTAGCCCGTGCAGCGGCATAAGTTGCCGGTCAGCGAGTGCCGCCAGTCTTCTTCGCTGGGCGCGTGGCCGTTGATCGTTTCGCACACGCCGTGCATGGCCATCACGAAGCCCGGCGTGCAGAAACCGCATTGCGAGCCGTGGCACTCGACCATCGCTTGCTGCACTGCCGTTAGATGTGGTGCGTGATGTTCGCCCGGCCCGTTTGCATTTGATCGATCATTGAGACCGCCGATGCCTTCCACCGTGACCACGTGCATGCCATCGAGCTGGAACATTTGCCGGATGCAGGAGTCGATCGGCAGGTATTCAAAAGCCATCCCTTGCGGTTTCCCCACCAGCACTGTGCAAGAGCCGCAATCGCCCTCGGAGCAGACAATTTTGGTGCCGGTCAGTCCGAGGCGGTAGCGAATAAAATCGCTGAGGCTCAGGAAGCAATCGCTGCCGGTTACCTCATGCCGATTTCCATTCAGAAACAGGACAAGATGATCGCGGATGCCCATGCGGGGCCTTCATTTGGGGCCAACGTAGCGCCGATACACCACGCTCCAGGTTATGCCAACTGCGCTCGGCCACCTGTCCTTAAATATACTCCACCGTCGACCACAGTTGAACGGCCACTAGCGTTCGCCAGGCGCGGGGGCAGCATGGGCTAAAATGCCGAAGAACAAGAACCCCCTTAATATGAGGGATCGCATTTCAAGATACCCCCTAGAAAAAAGGGCCGGCGCTGATCGCTTGGCCGTGCCAGACGGGCCAGTTGACTAACTTCCGACGCCGCAGCCAGGCGCTCAAGCTGCTGAGCGAAATCGGCACTTCGACCGCCTTAAGACGTTTCCTCACTCCTTAGGGCGCTTCCGCCAGCAACTTGATTAGTTGGGCCTCGACTTGTTGTGGATCATGCTTTTGGTCGAGGTAGTGCATCGTTCCTTTACGATCGATCACCATCGACGGACCCATGGCGTCATCGCCAAACCGATACTCTCCCAATGGCACACAGCTGTAGATGGCGTTGGCTTTCGTCAATTGGTACATCACGGGAAACTTGCATTCAGGATGCGCCGCCAGAAATATTTTCGCGCCATTCAGCGTTTCGTCGTAGCTCAGGCCCAAGACCTCCAAGCCCTCGGTCTGATGTTTAGTCAGAAAATTCTGTGCTTCAGCAATCTGGCTGGCCGGTTTTGGGCCGTGCGTGTACCAGCCGTCGATCAAAACAACTTTTCCTTTCCATCGCGCGGTGGAAAAATGCGCGCCGGAAATCAGTGTGCCGTCGATCGTTAGCGGTTTGTCGGCCAACTGCATCCGCTTGATTTGGAATTGTAGCAGCAGATTCATCCGCGCTGCCCCTTGCTCGTTGGCATAGGGTTGTAAATTGGCGATGATTTTTTGGGCAACGGCCTCCGACGCAGGCGGCCGATGTTCCCATAGCGTCCACCACAGTTGGAACGACGGCTTTTGCGCCGCGGCATCAATCGCGGAATGCAGGGCATCCAGCGCGGTATTTTGCGACGCCGAGTTTTCATAAGCGTTGAGCCAATCGGCGGCAGCGCGATCGATCGCGGCCTGGGCAGCGTGTTCGCCGCCCTGGGCCAAGGCGGCTTGATTTGCACTGACGGCCCTTGGTTCATCGACCGCCAGACGATACACGTTGCACATTCGAATTCGTTCAGACGTCAGCGCCTTGTTTTTTTCTGCGACCTCCGGGTGATCGTGGTACATTTTTGCCAAGGCTGCGGTTGGGTCTGATCCGAGTTGAGAGCCGGGATGTTCCAGTTCAGCCTGAAGGATAGGGATGAAGCGATCCAGCGTTTGCAGCAGTTCCGCTGTGTAGGCTTTACGCCCCTCCAGACTGCCGAACACTTTTTCCGCGGCCATGTTGGCGAGAAAGTTTGCATCGTTATACGGACATTTCACGATTTTCATTCCCGAGGCCGGAAATTGCACCACTTGTTGCCCGCTTACTTCCCAGGCTATCGCCAGGAACAGCGCAGACGGAATGCAGCCGAACAGCAGCCGTTGAAATTCACGTTTCATAAAATGCCTCCCCAACAACGCAATGGTTTGATATCCGTCGAAATTCGCCGAACTGTTTGCCGCCGCAGGATCCACCATCACTTTTCTTCTGTTTTTCCTATGCCATCACCGGCCGGTCGTGATGTATTAGGGTTGCCCACTGTGACAAACGTGGTCGCGCCTAAGTTAGCGCCCGTCATCACGACGGAACTGGGGTTTTTGGCACCGGGCGTGATTTTCGTAAATTCGACCGCACCACGGGAAAGTTGTGGACCGACGGTAACAAGCGTGATGGAGCCGGCCCCGCCCTGTACTATTGAAGGCGCATTGGGGCTTTCTAAATCACCGGGCAGGGGCTCGTCCATGTTAATCGTTGCGTCGTCCGCCGTTGGTTTTGCAGTCGCAGCAGCAGGCGCGCCGTCAGCAGGCCTGGCAGTTGCTAAACCCTGCGATGAGGCGACCAGAACCGTAGATGGTTCGTGCCCAGCCCGCGCAAAAACATTGTGCGATACCACAATGCCCGTTCCGCCCAGAACCAGCGAAGCGGCTACAGTTCCGATCAATTTGGCCTTGGCGTACGCTAACATTTTCAACGCTCCTTTCGTTAATGAAATGATTTGCGGCGTGGGATGGGCAACGTTGGCGGCAATGGTCCCCGCCGGCAAATGCGCCGGCGCAGCCTGGACGGCATAGGCTCCTATGGCCAGGCCCAACGTCCCCGCCGTAATGGAAATTTTTCGATCTTCAAGTCTCGCCCGTAACCGCTCTAGCGCCCGGGTCACGCGCTTTCGCGCCGCATCTTCCGAAAGGCCAAGCTCAGCGCCGATTTCCGCAAAACTCCGATCCTCGAAAAACCGCAGCACCAATGCGTCACGGTCCGCAGTCTTCAATCGATTCAATTCGGCATCCAACAGCGGAGCAATCTCACCCCATTCATCGGCTGCCGCTTGCAGTGCCTCGGGCTTGGCGGCCAAATGTTCGCATTTATTTTTATTAATTTGTTTTCGCATGGCATTTACCACCACGCAGCGCGTCACCGACAGTAACCAGCCTCCGAGCGCCGTTGCGTGTCGAATGCTGCGGGCCTTTTGCGTCAGCACTAGGAACACTGCTTGCGAAACGTCTTCTGCCAGGTGCGGATCGCGCACTTGCCGCAGCGCGGAGGAATAGACCAGCCCAAAATGGCGCTGAATCAACTCTTCCAGCGCTTGCCGCGACCCTTGCTCGGTATAGGCACGCAATAATTGTCGATCTTCACTCATAGCACGCTCCCATCTCTTAAGACGCGCGGGAAGACAAAAACCGGACAAATCCGCAAAGGGTCTGCGTTACCAGACAGACCGCCTGTGTTTACTATAAATAATCTCGCTTGCCGTGCGATACATGCGGGGATCGCACAAATTCAATGGCCCAACAGCTACAAGTGAATACAGTTACAATGGAAGCAAGCAAAGAGCTTGCGCAAAACTGCCGGGCTGCTTTTCCAGAGCGTAAATCCGTTGTTCCAAGCCGTGCACTCGGCTAGGATGGTAACGCTCCTGAAACAGTTGTCTGATTCATGTTCCGCACCATATGTCAGAAACTGCCGGTCCTCCTGCTTCGACCACACACTGGTTGAACCTGTTGCGCGCCGGCGATCCAGCAGCCGCCCCGCGATTAATCGAGCATACCTGCGAGCGCTTGCGAGAAATTGCCCGCCGCATGCTGCGTCGCTTTCCACAGGTTCAGCGCTGGGAGCAAACCGACGATGTTTTTTGCGAAGCCGTGACCAAACTTCATCGCGCGCTATCCAGCGTTCAACCGGAAAATTCGCGTCATTTTTACAATTTGGCTGCGACGCAGATGCGGCGCGTACTGATCGATTTCGCACGGCATTATGGCGGCGCGGAAGGTTTGGGCGCTCACCACGAAACGGCCCACTTAAACTCCAACGAAAATGCTCCGCCTAAGTACGACTCGGCCGATTCCCGCGATGAGCCTGCGACACTGCTGGAATGGACCGAATTCCACGAATTGGTCGATTCGCTGCCGCCCGAAGAGCGAGAGATTGTCGATTTGTTGTGGTACCAGCAACTCACCCAAGAACAGGCTGCGGAACTGTTGGGCGTGACCACTCGAACCATCCGCCGGCGTTGGCAGGACGCACGCTATAAACTTTCCAAAGCGCGGCTCGGCGAACCGCTGCCGGAATAACCGATGACGAATCAAATCGATCCATTCCGAGATCTGCTCGACCGTTGGGAGGAATTGCGCGATGCCGGGCAAGAGCCAAATATTGACGAACTTTGCCGGGACTGTCCGCAACTTGCCGAGCGGTTACGCGATTGGACGCGGATGCTGAAAATGTCGGACTGGCTGACTCGGCCCGCCGCTGAAGCCGCGTCCGAAACCTTGGGCGGCGCCGACAAGTTGACCGTTGCCTGTTACCAGCCGCATCAAACGCTCGGTGAATACGAACTCCTGGAAGATTTGGGCGGCGGCGGAATGGGACGCGTGTTTCGGGCGGTCCATCGCCAACTTCATCGGGAAGTGGCGCTGAAAATATTGCCGCCGGCGGACGGGCAATCGCGGGAATCGATTCAGCGCTTTGAGCGCGAAATTAAGGTACTGGCGAAATTATCGCATCCCAACATTGTGACGGTGTCTGATGCCGGCAATACGGGCGGAACACTTTTTTTTGTAATGGAGCTGGTGCCGGGCAAGGACCTTTCTCGTTTGGTTCGCGACAGCGGTCCGTTGCCCGTTGAGCAAGCCATCGATTGTATTCTGCAGGCCGCACAGGGGTTTGCGTATGCTCATGCGGCGGGCATTGTTCATCGAGACATTAAACCTTCGAATTTAATGCTCGATTCGCAGCGAAAAGTGCGAATTCTTGATTTAGGAATTGCCCGCGTCGTGGAGCAGGAAGAAGCGCCGGCCGATTTAACTCGCACCGGCTCGATCCTCGGCACGGTCGATTACATGGCGCCGGAACAAGCCCTTAGCACGCGCAAAGCAGACCACCGGGCAGACATTTATTCGTTGGGTTGCACGCTGCATTTTCTATTGACCGGCCAGCCGGTATATGGCGGCGAGACTGTCATGGAGCGACTGGTTGCACATCGCGAACATCGTTGCCCTTCGCTTCGCACCGCCTGTCCCGCAGCACCGGCTTGGCTCGCCCAAGTTTTTCAACGGATGATCGCCAAGCGGCCTGAAGATCGCATTCAGACCATAGTGGAAGTGGTCTCGGCGCTACAGCAACAATGTGCGCCGCAGCGCAAAAAACATCCCTCAGCGGCGCTCTTCGCGGCCCTGCTGATAATCGCTGTTGTAATCGCCGGAGCAGCGATCAAATTTTTATGGCCAAGTTCGCCGGTTCAGCAAACGTGGCGCATGACCGGCGAGAATCCGCTGGTCGCGGGCATTTGGAAACAGTGGGACGGAATCGTGCTCGATATTACCCAACAGGGCGATCACATTTCGGCCGATTGCACTTACGGCCAGCCTGATGTCACGGTTCATTGGCGGGCTGACGGAACCATTTCCCGCGATGGAAAAATTACCGCGCAGCTGGTGCACACCGATCCGCCTCGGCCCGAGCCTTCTAAACCGCAAGTGTGCACCGCCCAATTGCAACCCGACGGCTCGACCATTCGCGGCCGAGCTGCCTGGACCAATGGCGGTGACGACTTCACTTGGCGGTTGCAAACTGCGAAACCAGCCGATCCGCCGACGTCTTAATCTCCTGTATCGTGAACCTCAATGATCCTGCCCGGGAATCGAACCCGGCTAAATGGTGCTTGCCCCAGCATCGCCTGCCTCAACACCATTGTCTCGCCAATTGACTCACAGGATCGGCCATCGACTAGCAATCACTCAGCGGCAGCAGGAGCTGGAGCAACAGTGATGGCTGTGGTGGTAGCAATGGGAATGAGAGTGGCAACACGCCGCGCTGGCGGTGCCGGCTCCAATCAATCCCAACGCACACAGGGAAAATAACAACCGCTTCATAGAATGCCTCCTCCAAGATGGAATTGCCCACTATCAAAGAGCCGTGGGCTTTGCTCTGGAATCGCGGGTGCGATGCCTCAGTTCGCGTTTTGGGTTTGCTTTGTTAATTCTGTGTATTGTTTGGAGCGATAGGGTTGATGTTGCTTGAACAATTCCAATCTCGCGGTTTGCATGGTTTTGTCTTTGGCCGGTGCGAGTTGGACAACTTGCTCCTGCCAGGCGGCGGCCTTGGCGAAATCGCCGCTTTCCGCATAGGCGGCGGCCAGCGCGTTGTGCGAAGAATAAGGATCGGCCCCGTTATCCAACTGATAACCTAGGCTGGCGTTCTCGAACGCTTTTTTGCCGTCACGATATTTCGGATCGGGGCACGTTGCTTGAAAAAAGCCAAGATTTTCCAGCCCGGCGACGTAATTGGGGTCGGCCGACAGGCAGCGATAAAAATCGTCTTTGGCTTTTTCGTATTCGCCCCGCGCCGATTCAATGCAGCCCAGGTTGTTGTAGGCAGAGGCCGTGTTGGGATCGACGGCCAGCGCCTGGTTGTAATCGGCCATGGCCTTATCGAGATCTCCTTTATCGTTCCAGGCCACGCCGCGATTACTGTAGTAGGCTCCATCGCGCGGGCAAATCGCCAAGGCTTGGTTGTAATCGGCGATGGCTTTGTCGAAGTCTCCTTTCATGTACCAGTCGTAACCGCGATTGTTGTATGCCACGGCATCGTCGGGGCAAATTTCGATCGCACAGTTGTAATCGGCAATGGCCTTGTCGTAATTTCCTTGGCTATCCCACTGCAGTGCCCAATTGAAATAGCAATTGTCGCCGGCCTGAGCTGGCGTGCCGTGAAAAAGGCAGCCGCAGATCAATGCGACGAATGGCATCAGTTTCAAGCTCCGGCGACCAGCGGTATTGTTTGTTGACGTTTTCATGATGAGGTCTCTCTGAAAAATTGATTGGATGGAAATCTCTGGTGCGGTGATGGAATACCCAGACCACTACTGATTCATTTGCGCGTTCATCGCATTTACGGCATCCATCTGCATCTGATTGTTAACCTGATTCTGTGTGTTGATCATGTTTTCCATGTCCTGGAACTGCTGCTGATTGTTCAGCATGTTTTGGGTGTCGAGCATGTTCTGCTGGTTGATCGCGGCCTGCGTGTTCAGCATGTTTTGCGTGTTCTCCCAATCAGTTTCAGCCGCCGAGATGTCGGCCGAATTGTCGTAATACCCGGAGCTGTCGCTGTCGCCGGAATTGCCCTGATTCCAATGCGTGCCTGCCGGCAGACGAATGGTCATGTTCAAATACGGGATGCGCATGGTGCGTGCGCCGAGGTCGACTCCGAACGATTGGGCGTAATAGTATTCAGCGCCTTGAACCATTCCGCCATCGATGTAGCGTTGCGCTTTCGGCACAACCGGCGGGCAATTGGTGGTGGCGCTCCAGCCGGGCACAGCGTTAACTTTTGCTGCGTAAGTCAGGCCGGCTCGTGGATTCTGCGTGGTCCATGAATACTGCTCGCTTTTGACCCACTGCCCATTGATCAACTGATACGCCCAAACCGCATACGTAGGTTTGTCGGGCGTCGATGCAGGCCGTGCGTTGGTAACAATAGGGCTGTGGAAAATTTTGTGCACATAACTGGCCTGCGGCAGATTCGTGGCGGCCGTCCAGCCCGCGTAGCCGTTGACCACATTCACATAGTCGGCGGCCTTCTGCAGATTGGTGGTGTTCAAAGTTTGCGGCGCTTGCCGCATGTACTCGCGGCCATCCCATTGAAATCCCCACACGACGTAAGTGACCGGTGGCGGCGCTGCCGGCGAAGCGGACTCAGCCGAGGCCTGTTGGGCCGAATTCGGCTGTATGTTTTGGGCAAACGCTGGCACCGCGGAAAGTAAAATGCCCATGCACAATAGGGTTCTCATGGCGGGTCTCCTTCAAATAGGCCGAGGTGCTTCCCCGGGAACGCTAGTCATTTCTTGCCCCCCCTATCTAATGACTGCGGAACCCAGGCGGACATCCGGACACAAAATATTCAAAGAATGTCAAATCCTCAGGCGGGCAATGACTTAGGCTCGCAGCCCGACAGTCACTGGAAGGCGATTGCAAAGCTTTAGAAGAACAAGGCAGACCGCGCTTTCACGCGCGAACATGCTTTGGCGCCGGTTCTGCCAATAGAAACAGCCCGTTTTCCGCGTCCAGAAAACGAGCTGCATTAAAAAGCCAGCCGCGGGAGTCGAACCCGCAACCCCCGCATTACGAATGCGGTGCTCTGCCAATTGAAGCTAGGCTGGCGCTACAACTGACGAATTGTAGCTCAAACCCACACCGCTTGTCAGGAGAGTCCATTCGCACGCTAAAATCAGTCGCGCCAAACGAAATCCGCCGGCCCATTCTCTAGCCCGTTAGTTTTCCCCTCGCTTTTTGGGTGCCATAGAACCACAATCACTGTCAACGTCCGCCAAGCATCAAGAGAATCGCACTTTGGAGCGACAGACGCTGAAAGCGCTCCAGTCACAGGGGCGCAAAAAAATCGGGGTCCCTGACGTGTCAATGACGCATTGACCGTGCCAGATGGTCAGGGGCAAGGCAACCATCTAGCCAAACCCGTCAGAGACCCCGCGGGCCATCTTAGGAATGTTGGCGGAGCCAAACGCCATTCTAAAATGCAACCGCTGTGCCACCGCCTAAAATCGCTGTCTTTCGCGCATTTCAACCATTTGCTATCAACTGCTGTCATAAAGAGTTACATCAATCGTGCAATTCTATTTCAACGACATTTCCGCCGATGTATCATACGGATCGAGTTGCTACACCTGTCGCAATTTACTGATCGATGCTGCACCCGCACTACATCTACAGAGGGACATTTTAGCTTCGCCACCCGTCCCAATTTGAGACGCAAATCGATCCTCACCCTCTGCTTCACATTTCCTTGGCTTCTTTTTCGAGCTTGACTGATCAGACTCAACCGCTGGCTGGCTTACCTGACGCGGCACAAACCGTGTTGCTCTTTGCTAATCCCACGGCGGGCACTGGCCAACGACACGCATCCTTGGAACAGCTTTCGGTCGAATTAATCCATCGCGGACTGCACCCACAACGGATCGAAGCGTTCGACGAACTGACCGATGCGGCCACGCAGTTGCAACGCACCGGTCAACTGCGAGCCATCGTCGCTGCCGGCGGCGACGGCACAGCGGCCGAAATCGCCAATCGAACGCCCCCCGGCACGCCGCTGGCCATCTTTCCCATGGGAACCGCCAACCTGCTGGCCCATTATTTGGAAATCGCACACAACCCAACACAAGTGGCTCAAATCATCGCCGACGGCCATTACACCTGGCTCGATGCCGGTCGAGCCAACGGCCGCGTGTTCCTGCTGATGGCGGGCGTTGGTTTCGATGCCGAAGTGGTCCGCCGACTTCACGCCACTCGTTCCGGCAATATCCGCGGATGGACGTATGCCAAACCAATTTGGCATGCCATCCGTACATACAGATATCCGGAACTGCGTGTGTATTGCGCAAGGGCCGGAACAGAGAAGGCAGGCAACGTCGTTGCCGGTTCAACCACCTTGGCCGGCAACGACAATGCCCTGTCAAGTTCAGGCAGCGTTCAGTGGGAGGGGCCGCTCGTTTGCCGCTGGGCCTTTGTGTTCAATGTATCGCGTTATGCAGCCGGGTTGAACTTCGCTCCCACGGCCAGCGGCTCTGACGGCCAACTCGATTTGTGTACCTTCCAGCGCGGCGGTTTGCTCTCGGGCTTGAAATACTTATTCGCCATTTTGCGCGGTCGACACAGCGAAATTCCCGATTGTACAAGCCGGCGTGGCGTGCAATTTCGAATCGAATCCGATGCGGAAGTGCTTTACGAACTCGACGGCGACCCCGGCGGCGCGCTGCCGCTAACCATCGACACTATTCCCCGGCGTTTGTGCTTACTGGTTCCCGCACGCTGGCCTTCGATCGACTAAAATGAATTGAGCATCCAATTCGTCTGCAAACGAATGATTAAGCAAGTCCGCCGCTAGGTTCGCACAAATCGGTCTGAGGTTTATCGCTCTCCACAGAATTGCTATGCTCACCGGCACCGATCTCCGCCGAAATTTTGATTTCAAATTTATGCTGGATGCCCGCCGTGCCCAATAATCCTGCCATCATCGGACCCTATCGCTGCGGGCGCGGCCAACCGTTGTTGCTGATTGCCGGTCCGTGCGTGATTGAAACGCTGGACCTCACGCTTTCTATCGCCACGCGACTGAAAAAAATCACCCAGGGCCTGCCTGTGCAACTGGTGTACAAAGCCTCGTTCGATAAAGCCAACCGCACCAGTGCGGCATCGTTCCGCGGCCACGGCCTGGAATCCGGCTTGGCGGTATTGGCCCGCGTGAAAGCCGAAACCGGCCTGCCTGTGACCGCCGACATTCACGAATCGCAGCAGGCGGCGCCGGTGGCCGAAGTGTGCGATGTGTTGCAAATTCCCGCCTTCCTCTGCCGCCAGACCGATCTGCTCGTCGCCGCCGCCCAAACCGGTCGGGCCGTCAATGTAAAAAAAGGGCAGTTCGTCGCCCCCTGGGACATGAAGCACGTCGTCGCCAAGTTGCACGGCGCCGGTTGTCAAAACATTTTGCTCTGCGAACGCGGCACTTTCTTCGGCTATGGCCGGTTGGTGAACGACATGCGAGCCATTCCCGAAATGCAATCGCTCGGGGTGCCCGTCGTCTTCGATGCCACGCACAGCGTGCAGGAGCCCAGCGGCTTGGGCGGAAAAACCGGCGGCAATCGGGCCATGGTCGAACCGCTGGCCCGCGCCGCCACGGCCTTGGGTGTGGATGGCCTCTTCTTCGAAACGCATCCGGCGCCCGATCAATCTCCCAGCGACGGGCCGAACATGATCCCGCTCGATCAATTCGCGGCAGTGCTGGACCGCATGTTGCGCATTCGCGAAACCGTCGACCAGTGGCAGTGAACCCATCCATTCTTATCGAGCCATCCACTGCCATGATCCGCTTTCAAAGCCGCTTCCATTGCGTCCGCGACATCGTGGCTTTTACCGTGCTTTCATGTTGCGCCCTGTTTCTTCCCGGCTGCGGCCCTGCGTCTCCGCCGTCGAGCTCCGGTTCTCCATCCAGTTCGAACACCACTTCCAGCTACAACGGGCAAGTCCAGTATCGCAACGATCTTCTGATAAGCGCCGTCGGCCTGCTGAATTCGCCCGAGCAGTTCGACGACGATGCTCAGAATGCCGCCCAGCTTGTGGAACGCTTCAATCAGTGGCGGCGGTTGGCCAAGGGGGCCGAACCCAACGCAAAACAGAGCGACAGTGCATCAGCGCCTGCGGGCGAAAACGAACAAACTTCCGCGCCCAATCCACAAGATTCTTTACTCGCCACGCTTCCTGACAATTTGCTCAAAACCCACTTCGTCCGTCATCTGAACGATGAACCGTTTGACCCCGCCTATGACGGCAACTTCCTGCGCGAAGCCGCGCTATTGCGCGATGTCGCCAATTCCATTGAACCCGATAAATTGGACGATGTCTCCGTGGCCCAAGCCCTATTCGATTGGACCGTGCGGAACATCCAATCCGAACCGCCTCCCCTCGCTGACGACCCGCCCAACCAGCAATGGCCGGCCCTGCATCTGCCGGTCGAAACCGTTTACTTCGGCGCCGGAACGCCTCTGCAGCGCGCTTGGGTGTTCATGCTGCTGGCGCGGCAACGCGGCCTCGATGTCGTGCTCCTCGCCACGCCCGATCCCCGCAGTCCCAATCAATTTCGTCCCTGGGTCACGGCCCTGGTAAGCGAAGGTGAACTCTATTTGTTCGACCCAACCTATGGGCTTCCCATTCCCGGCCCGGGCGGCCAAGGCGTGGCCACGCTGTCGCAGGCGGCAGCCGACGACGCCGTGCTGCGGCAAATGGATATTCCCGGCGACCGCATCTATCCGCGCAAAGCAGCCGATCTCCAAAAAGTGACCGCGCTGCTGGAAGCGTCCCCCGGCTATTTGGAGCCGCGCATGAAAATGTTGGAATCGCATTTGACCGGCCACGATCGCCTCGTGCTCAGCGCTTCACCCGCCGATTTAGCCGAGAAGCTACGCGGCATAAAGCACGTCGACCAAATCAAACTTTGGCCGCAGCCGTACGAGGTGCTAGAACAGCGCCGTTCGCTTCCGCCCCCGCTGCAACTGGCACAGCGCCTGGAATATATGCCATTTGCCATCCCGGCTGATCCGGAACAAGCCAAACATCAATCCGATTCTGAAGAGCCCCAGCGCCCTCAACGCACCGTGCTTCCGTTGCGCTTGGGCCGGCTGTTGCAACTGCGCGGTCTGCTCGGTGGTTCAGATCGTCAGCGCCCGGCCAACCAGCAGGCCGGGGAACTCAGCGAAATCATGGAAAACGGCGCCAAATATTACTATGTTCGGTCGTTATCCACGCAGGAGCAAATCGACGAAGTCAATCGCCTGGTCCGCGATCACATAGAAATTTCCCCCGGTCGCGCGTTATCCCCCGAGTTCCCTCTCGCAATCCAACAGCGCCGCGACGATGCCGCCTACTGGCTCGGCATCGTGTCGTTTGAACAGGGCGATTATAAGACCGCCGCCCAATACTTCGGGCCCATGACGTTAGATCCCTTTCCCGATGGCCCCTGGTCCAACGGCGCCCGCTTTAACCTCGCGCGCTGCAACGAACTGCAGGGCAATCTGGCCGAAGCCATCCAACTGTACGAGGCGGATAAATCGCCCCAGCGCTACGGTAACCGCTTGCGCGCCGCACGCCTGAAAGAACAATTGCCAAAGCAGCGGAAGCCTGAAAAGACTAACGAAAAGCCCACCGCTGCGTCAAAGAGCTAACCGCGGCTTTGCCGTTTCTTGCACCACATCATTTCGCCTTCCCGCCGCCGCCCTTGCCGCCGCCCGTACAATGCAGTATTATTTGTGATTCGACGATTTCAAACTCTGCAACCTGTACACGCCAGGCTGCACTTAAGGCATCAGGTTCGTTGGCTGCGGCATTGCAGCCACCAAGAGCAACCGATGCGGGACGGGCGATCATGAAAAAAGGCATCCATCCGAAATACATGAACACCGTGGTCAAGTGCGGCTGCGGCAACACCTTCACCACTCGCAGCACGGTGCCGGAAATGAAGGTCGATATTTGCAATGTCTGCCACCCGTTTTACACGGGCAAGCTAAAATTCGTCGACACGGCCGGCCGCATCGAAAAATTCAAGAGCAAGTTCGCGGCCGGCTACTCCAGCCTGCAAAAGAAAAAGAAGAAGGAAGCTCCGGCTCCCGAGCCCGCCGCCGCCGAATCTTAGCGCTCTTTCTTTAATTGCCATTCTGTGCAATCGTTAAGCCCAGGAATTGTGCTGCTGGGCTGGATTAGTTTGCATTCGCCGTCTGGATGTGTCTTCTCTGTGTCTCCGTGTCTCTGCAGTGAAAAACAGTCATGCGCGAAATACTCGACCAACAACTGGCCCGCTTTGAAGAGCTGGAACGGCAACTCTCCGATCCGGAAGTGCTCGCCAACTCTGCGCGCGTGGGAGCCATTGCTCGCGAGCATGGCACGCTGAACCGCCTGGCCACCAAATATCGCCGCTTCAAAGATCTAAATCAGCAAATCGCCGACGCTAACGAAATGATCAAAGGCGCCGACGCCGATCTCCGCGAACTGGCCGAATCGGAACTTCCTACCCTCCGGGCCGAGCGCGAAAAATTGTGGGACGAACTGCTCGATATGACCATCGGCGGCGAAGACGCCAACCGCAATCGCTGCGTCATGGAAATCCGCGCCGGCACCGGCGGCGAAGAAGCCGCGCTGTTCGCCCGCGATCTCTACGACATGTATAAGCATTACTGCGAAGATCACGGCTGGAAAGTCGAACTGCTCGATATGAACCCGACCGAGCTGGGCGGCTTCAAGGAAATCATCTTGGGCATCGATGGCGACGGCGCTTTCCGTCATTTGCAGTACGAAAGCGGCGGGCACCGGGTGCAGCGCGTGCCGGAAACCGAAGCCAAGGGGCGCATTCACACCTCGGCCGCCACAGTCGCCGTGCTGCCCGAGCCGGAAGATGTGGAAATCAATATCAAGCCGGAAGATTATCGGCTCGATTTATTCAGCGCCAGCGGCCCCGGCGGCCAGCATGTGAACAAAACGCAATCGGCCGTGCGGCTGACGCATTTGGAAACCGGCCTCGTCGTGCAATGCCAGGACGAAAAAAGCCAGCACAAAAACAAAGCCAAGGCGCTGCGCGTCCTCAAAACCCGGCTCTACGAACGCCAGCGCGAAATGGAACACGCCAAGCGTGCCGAACACCGCCGCACGCTCGTCGGTTCCGGCGACCGCAGCCAGCGCATTCGCACTTATAATTTTCCCGAGAACCGCCTCACCGATCATCGCATCAATCTCACGCTTTACAAGCTCGACAACATTCTGGCCGGCAATCTTGATCCGGTAATCCAGGCTTTACTCGATCACGACCGCCAAGAACAACGCCAACTAATGGGCACGGTTGAATAAATGACGAATGTCGAATAAATGACCAATGACCATGCGCCAATGACAATGATCGGAAAATAATAATTGGTCATTGGGATTTGGTCATTCGTCATTTCTACTTGATAGCCGCGACCGTAAGGGAGCGGAGATGGGCAGCGACCGATGTCTCAATCCGAACCCTGGACCATCGGGCGGCTGCTCACTTGGACGACCGATTATCTCCGTCAGCACGGCGCCGATTCCCCCCGCCTCGATGCCGAAGTACTGTTGGCTACGGCCCGTAATTGCCAACGAATTCAACTCTACACGGCCTTTGACGAAATCGCCGACGAGCAAACTCGCACCGCCTTCCGCGAATTAGTCCGCCGCCGCGCAAAAGGCATGCCGGTGGCGTACCTCGTCGGCAAGCGAGAAATCTTTTCGCTTTCGTTCCGTGTGACGCCTGACGTGTTGATCCCGCGCCCCGAAACCGAAACGCTGGTGGTGCGCCTGTTGGATTTGGCGAAATCCGTTGGCAAAGAGCCGCGACCGTCAGGGAGCGGTGTGTTACGCATTGCCGACGTTGGCACCGGCAGCGGCATCATTGCCATTTGCGCGGCCAAACATTTGCCGGCGGCCCAGATCCTGGCTCTCGATTCCAGCACGGCCGCACTCACCGTCGCCAAACAAAACGCCGCCGATCACCAAGTCGCCGACCGCATCGAATTTCTCGAAAGCAATCTGCTGTCAGCCCTGCCGCCCGAACTTAAATTTAACATCATTGCCAGCAATCCGCCGTATGTCAGCCAGGCGGAATTTGCTACACTCCCCCCTTCGGTTCGCGACTTTGAGCCACGACAAGCGCTTGTCGCCGGACCGCGCGGAACTGAAGTCATCGAGCGGCTAGTGCCCCAGGCCGCCCAACATTTGGAACCCGGCGGTTGGCTGCTGTTGGAAGTCAGCCCGATGACCGAGCCCGCCGTGCGCGAGTTGATTTCGCACCACGGCGGTTTCGAATTAGGCCCCACGCTCAAAGACGCCGCCCGACACCCGCGGATTGTGCAAGCCAAACGTATTTAGTTCGTCGTCGTGAAATTGTAGTTCACAGCAGAAAATGAAAATGGTTGAATTGCCGCTTACACCTGCTAAACCGCTAGCGGTTTAGCAAGCACTGGCGACAATCACACACAATCACAGGTTATAGAACATGGACGTTCTTTCCCTTCACGGCGGCCGCCCTCTGCGCGGCGCCGTCACCGCCGCAGGCTCAAAAAACGCCACCTTGCCAATCATGGCGGCCAGCATTTTGACCGATGAGTCCATTGTGTTGGTCGGCGCGCCCGATGTCGCCGACGTCAACACCATGGCCTTAATGCTCGGCCACCTGGGCGTCGAAGTCAAACGCCACGCCGACGCTACGCTCCACGTCCATACCGTCGACTCCACCCCCGTCACCGCACCAGCCGAATTGGTCGATCGCATGCGGGCCAGTTTTTGCGTGCTCGGGCCGCTATTAGCGCGGCGGGGCAGGGCAGTCGTGGCGCTTCCCGGCGGATGTTCCATCGGCCCCCGTCCCGTCGACCTGCATTTGCAAGGCCTGTCTGCGATGGGCGCGAAAATTCGGTTCGATCATAATTACATTGTCGCCGAAGCCAAATTTCTCCACGGCGCCGAAATGAATCTCGCCGGCCTGCACGGTCCCACGGTCACCGGTACGGCCAATGTGCTCATGGCTGCCGTATTGGCCCACGGCGAAACCATTATCCACGGCGCCGCCCGCGAACCGGAAATTATCGACCTGGGAAAATTTTTAATCTGCCTGGGAGCCCGCATCGATGGCCTCGGCTCCTCCACGTTGCACATCCACGGTGTGAAGCAACTCGGCGGCACCGGGACGGCGGGCCACCGGGTCATACCCGATCGCATCGAAACCGGCACGCTCCTCTTGGCCGGCGCCATCACGGGCGGCGACGTTACGGTGCGAAGTTGCCGTCCCGACCATTTAGAAACCGTCCTCGCCGTGCTGGACGATGCCGGCGTCACGCTCGACACCGGCCCGAATTGGATTCGCGCCGCCATTGCCGATCGGCCCCTCTCATTCCACTTCCGTGCGCTTCCATATCCCGGCGTGCCGACCGATTTGCAGGCCCAGTTCACCGCATTGGCCGCCATTGCCGACGGCGGGAGCACCATCGGCGATTGCGTTTTCCCCTACCGCTTTGCATATGTGCCCGAACTGAACCGCTTGGGCGCACAAATCGAACACATCCGCGATGCGCTCGCCATCCACGGGGTGGAACAATTATCGGCCGCCGAATTGACCGCTCCCGATTTGCGCGCCGGCGCCGCCCTGGTTTTAGCCGGCCTGACCGCTCCCGGCCGCACCCTGATTCACCAGGCGCAGCATTTGGCCCGCGGTTACGAAGCGCTCCCCGAAAAACTGCAATCGCTGGGCGCGGAAATCGAATCGCCGACGCACACGTGTTATACTTCTGATATGATGCTGGCCTCCCCTGGCAATCAGCCGAAACCAGGATTCTCTTATGAATTCCCAGAAGACATTGAACACCACGGCGATCTCGGCGCTCGAGGCGCGCGATCTGGACCGGATTCGAAATATGTCGCTCACCGAGCGGGGTGAATTGCTGCGCCTAGCCTGTCGTGGCGCTGCCCGTTTGGAAGCGAGCCGAAACGCAATGGGCTTCCCACCAGCCCAGCCTGCCCCTTGGCCGGAATCCACCTGGAAATTTCTCGCGGAGTGCGCCAGTCGTGTCAGGCAGCAGTAATTC
The DNA here is from genome assembly GCA_035499655.1 of Pirellulales bacterium. NCBI lineage: Bacteria > Pseudomonadati > Planctomycetota > Planctomycetia > Pirellulales > Pirellulales bacterium. The sequence goes on along the minus strand of DATJYL010000236.1, from coordinate 27,650 downwards.
TCCTTCGGACGCCGTTGAAGTTGCCGCACATCTGGCCGCGGCAATGGAGAGGGCTGGTTGCGAATATGCCTTGGGAGGCGCCATCGCACTCGGCTTTTGGTCACAGCCGCGCGGCACCGTCGATGTCGATATTACGCTATTTCTGCCGCCGGAGCAGCCGACTGGCTTTGTGCGATTGCTCCAATCAGTCGGTTGCCAATTGCACGCCGATCAAGCTGTTCAGTCGCTAATGCAGCACGGATTTTGCCAGGTGGAATTTGAAGGCAGACGCGTCGATGCCTTTCTCCCGACCATGCCATTTTACGAGTTGGCGCGGCAACGCCGACAACAGGTACTATTGGGAACACAACCGATCATGATTTGGGATGCAGAAACGCTGTGCGTGTTCAAAATGATGTTTTTTCGGCGCAAAGATCTTGCCGATATCGAACAAATGCTACAACTCCAGCACAGCCTCGATCGCACTTGGATTTTGAACCAAATCACGCAGATTTACGGCGCGCGTGATCCACGCATCGCACAGTGGAAAGAATTAACGAGCGAACCATCATAACCCAGCCCGCTCACTCCGGCACGAAAAAGCTCAGGTGCATTTCGGAGTGCCGCAGGTGCAGTTGATCCCATTCTTCGCGCGTCATCGGGCCAAACACGGGGCTGGGGTGCCGCTGCGGTTCGCAATTCATCCGGTCCATGGTTTTCCGCAAATCGTCCAAACCATCGGGCGTGGGAACCGGCACTTCGGCCACTAACTGTCTGGCGGCATCTCCCGTGAGCTTGAAACCGGGCTTCATCGTCTGGCGCAAAAATTTGTTCTTCAACAGCGGCGCGAGCAATCGAATGTACCATGGCGCGCGAAAATCGCTGCCGTCGAGCGACATTTTCATCGTTCGCGCCAAGTGCGAAAACGTTTGCCCCAGCGTCCAGTTCCCCAGCTGCCGCACCGGCCCGGCCGCCAAGCGCTCCGCTTCGGCCTGAATGTCGGCGAGTTTGGTGAAGTGCAATTCCCGCCGCCCGGTAACTTTGGTTGTGTTGACGGGCGTGTTGGTTGTCGGTGAGCTCATCGTTAAATCCTCGATTGTGACTGAATATCTGGCACCTCGGGTGGATTTCCGAATATATCAAGTGAGCCGTCATTTATCTCTGTTTTTCGGTTGCCGGAACGTTTGCACATCGAGCTGTCCGTGATCGATGGTTACAGTCACCTCGCCGTATTGGGCAGTATTCAAAACCGTGGCTCCGTGCGATTGGTAAATGGGCCCGGCAATTTTGCCGTCGAGATTGCTGCCGCAGATGATGGCCCATTTGGGTGCGGTCCAAGCCGAAAAATTTTCCGGCTGGTACTGGTAAACGAACGTGTGGGATTTCATCATAGCATTTTACGCCCCAGCGCGCCAGTATTACATTGCTGGGCATGGAAGCCTTCAACGAATTGCGGCGCAAAGCGCGTGAGAAAAGAGACAAGGCCATCTACGCCATCAAAGACGCTTACGAAACGACGCTCGTAAGAATCGCGGCCTTGGAACAGGATATTCTCGGCAAAGACCTATCGGGCCATAAATCCATCGCTGAGTGCATTAACAGCGTCTTGCCATCGGACCGTGAGTTTACGACCGTCGATGTCATGGCTTCCCTGGAAGCAATGAACTCCCGCCGCGTGTGGCAGCGGCATTCCATCGACAGCCATATCAGCCGATTACGGGAGCGGGGCATCGTCAAGCGGCTCACCAAGGCTAAGGGGCCACAACCGGCAGTCTATGTCCGGGTAGGCGTAGATCATCAGCCAGCACCATTTGAGGATATGCGGCTCGTGGACGTAGCGGCGCAAGTGCTACAGGGGCGCAGTCTGAATATCACAGAGCTAGCCGTGAGCATGTTGGAGCAAGGCTATCGCACCACCATGACGCAGCGGGGCCTGCGGAATGCGCTGGCGGTGGCGATGAAAAAGAACCGGGGCTGGTTTGCCGAGAGGTCCGGCAAGTGGAGTGTAGCAAAGTAATCTCTGCTGTGTATGGCTGTTCAGCTAACACCTTGATTTTCCCAGACCTTATCTTCACCGGTTTACACCATGATTAGCAACATGGAGTTATTTCAGTGGATATTAGTCTTGCCGAAAGCCTAAGCAAAAATTGTTGGTATCCCGAAGCCGATCCATCAACTGCCTGGCGAGAAGGATTCGGTTGGGCACTACGGGCTCGCACAATTTTTGGTGCGACGGTGATTGAGGGAATCTCCACGATTGTCTCTATTTGGTTGGAGAAGCCTTGGTGGGTCACATTATCTCTTGTTTTAGCATTCACTGTTCTCACGGTTTCTTTGTATGTGGTACGTCGATTGCGTGTTGCACAACTTTGGGTTGGAAAAGCAGCGCACCAATTTTTTCACTGCCTGAGAGAGGATGTAAATGAGATAATCAAAATGGCAGTGAGCGACAAAGAAAGCGACAAAAAACTCTATCGGCATCGCTACAGGCAATTTCACTGTGATGCAGCAGAGCGGATTGCAGATTATTTTCGTAGCGCTACTGGCGACCACAGCGTCGGCGCGTCCATTCGATTAGCTGAGTCGCCGGATAAATACACCACGGTTGGAAGATCAAAAAGGTTAAATCCAAACCGGGCTGAACTTTCGCAGTCCTTTCCTGCTGAACAAGGCATTGCTAGATTACTCCGAATAAAAAATAAACTTGGAGTTTATTTTATCCGTAACATTAGGCAAGCGATTGAAAATGGAGTATGGGTTGAAACAGCCACAGATAGCCTGACTGATATTAAAACTGTGATGGTAGCACCGATTAACGGATATATTCGAGGTAAAAAGGCAATGGTGGGCATTTTGTATGTTTCTTCTGCCGAAAATCCTTTTATGCAAATGCACATTGAACCTCTAATGGCATTTGCCGACGCGCTAGGTATCGTGTACCCTTTTATAACAGGCGGCTAGGAGGTCCCCTACATGCCAGAATCTATTAGTCAAATCTTACGTGCATCGCGGCAGGAGATAGAGTTAGTACCTTTTCCGCAAAGTTTTGCTGATCGCGTTAGTCAAATCGAAAGCGATACTCCGAGCGTCAATCAGCATTTGAACAAACAATCACGCGCATTCGTGACTGCCAGCGGAATTGTATTATCGTCTTCTAGCGAAGGCAGTGACGAAAGTAAGTAGCGTCAATCTGTCGCTGCTTTCTCCAGCAACTCCTTCACGCTCCAAACCTTGTCGGCCAATCCGCTGGCCATTGCCGGCGTCTGGCCCTTTAGCGTTTCATGCTTGCGGGTGAAGTTATAGTAGGCGAAGAAAATCGCCTGCATGGCCGCGTGGTGCTTTAAGCTCTTGCTGTGGCCGTTCGTTAGCCGCGTGAAACGACGCAGAGTCATGCGCACCGTGAGATTGAGCCGCTCAATATGGGAAGTGCTGATTTTGTTTTCATCCGGGTTGCCGAATATCGGATGCTTTTCAGCGCTTATTATTTTGGCCGGACTATAGCGGGTTTGTTCTTGCGTGCTGGAGTAGACTTTTATCAGTTGTGCGAAGTCCACCCGCGTGCCGAGAATGAACGGCACGTTCAACGTGTAGGCACGTAGACCATCGGTGGTCAATTGAAAGTGGCCCGTGGTGGCAGCGTTTAGCTTTTGCAGCAGCGCACAGCACGTTTCGGTGTCACGTTGTCCGATTTGATGGGCGAGGATCAATTTCGTATCGCGCTCAATCGCAATGAACGTCCAGCTATCGCCGAACTCCAGTGCGTGGTTGCGGGCGAAACGGGTCTTTTCTTTCATGCCGACGAATGACCAAATTTCGTCAAGCTGGACATCTTTCGCGGCGACGTTGCGAATCTTGGAGTCGAGCAACCGTTGGCAGTTTTCACCGACCACCAAAATCAAGTCGGCCAACGTCGGACGAGACAAGCCGGTTAGGCGCTGGACGCTTCGGACCGACATTCCTTCCAACAGCATCGACAGCGCCAATGCGGCCTTGTCGGCGTCAATCCGCATATTGCCGATGGGCTTGGAGGATTCTTTGACGAAAGATTTGCCGCACAGAGCGCACTTGTAACGAATCGCACCGCTGGCCGCTTTGCCGTGTTTGTGGGCTTTTTCATGGGAGCAAGTTGAGATAACCATTGCCGTAACCTTTTCAGTTGCGGCCGGCTAAGCTAGAATTCGTTTACTTGGGCGATTCGGGCTTAGCGGCCTGGATTGTCTTGCCCCGCCGAAACCTTGCCGGGTTTTGACGGGGTTTTTGTTTCTCACTTGATTTCAGTATACCAAAATCAAAAGGGATTGCAATAGATTGGGCTTGATTTTCGGAAACTTTTTTCAAATAATCTGGGCATGGCAAAACAACCACAACACGGCGGTAAACGGGAAGGGGCCGGGCGCAAGCCTAAAGACGCCTCGGAGCGGCGGGATCAAGTGTTTTCCGTCAAGCTAACTCTGGACGAAAAGCAACTACTAGACGCAACTGAGGCCCGCTTATGGGCGCGTACGGTGCTTCTAAAGGCCGCACAACGGCGCGGCTAAGCGGAGAGCAAGGGTTTCGATCCCATCGTTGTTACGACCGCTCCGGCAGGGTATAAAGCTGCTGCGCCACCAAGGCGCGCGTCGCTCTCCATAAAAGTACAGAGCGATTAAGAGAGCAAATCAATGGGCAGGTTCGCGCCATGCTAGGAAACGCTATTTATCGCCTGTACCGGCGTCTGCGTTGGCGCAGTAGCAGCCACAATGCTACTAGCCCGAATGAAATCTTTTCGACATCGCTTGAGGGCAAGTCTATGGACGCTTCCGCAATTGCAAATGCCGAATGGTGGGCTAATTTTTGGCACGTATTTGTACTCATTGGCGGTTTTGCTGTACTGGGCGGAATTGTGCTTGAAGTAGTTTGCGGGATATTCGAGGAGAGGCACCGAAGTGCGATAGCAGCAGCGAACAAACAAGAGATAGTAACCCTTAGAAGTCGCGCTGAAACGGTTGAAAGTACCTCTGCAAAACGAATCGAGGAGTTGCAGTCCGCTTTGAAAGCAATGGCTGAATCAGGAAAGGAATACGTTTCCAACCAAGGCATTATTACAACGGACCAATTCGATGAATTGGTTCCTGCCCTGCGCGAACTAGGAAAACAATTTCCAATCGCACTTGATATTGCCGCACCCAGATTTCCGAGCATCAGTTGGCAATATGCAAATGTTCTAAACAGAGCGACCTGGGAATCCAAAACAGCCGTGCGTTCACCGCCGATAGTCTTTGAGTCTGCACAACACAAAGGCATTGCAATCTTGGCCAAGAAAGAAACTCCGGCCATTAAACAACTAGCGCAGGTCCTAAGAACTACCGGACATATACCGCAAATAATTACCGATAAATATCCAGAACTTATAGCTGTAGACGAAAACGTCAAAACAGTAGATGAACTTCTAAATCGCTTTAATAAGGCGATGCCAGACAAAGAGTATGCAATAATCTCCGTCGGAATTCTTGAAGCGGGAGGTCCGTAGCCTATTTCTGGGTTGTAATTTGGTTGCCCGTCACGTATCAGCATTTCCAGGAAGGCACTGTTTACACGACCGGCGGGAATTTATTTTTCCCACACGTTCGTTTACCAGTACCTTCCGGCTCCGAATACGCGCTGCCGTGATGAGGTGCTTGCAAAACATCGCAATGAAACGGCTCGCCGTTCATCACCATATCCATGCCGGGCGGCGCTAAATCACCGGTAAACAATATCCGCCTCCCACTGTATTCTATCGCCAGCGTCAGGCAGTTGGCGTTGTCGTTTCCAACCACACCGCCCGGCGGCGGATGCAGCACGTCGATGGTTACGCCGTCGTCCAATTTTAACCGGTCGCCCGCATAGATCGATTTCAGCGGCGTCCCCGACTCTTCGATGCTGTCTTTCAAAACGTGCAACGCCTTCGATTTTTCGCGAAACATCACCGGCGATACGTACACCACTCCCACCGAAAACCGCTGCAACAATTCTGGCAGCGAATTGTAATGATCGGTATCGGCATGCGACAGAACCACCGCATCCAAGTGCGTAATCCCCCGCCACCACAAAAACGCGCTGATCGATCGCGCTCCCCCCACGGGCGCGCCCATCCGGCCAGCGTCGAACAACAACGTTTTGCCATCAGGCAGTTCCAACAATTCGCCGCCGCCGTGTCCAACGGCAATAAATTCGCAGCGCAACGTGTGATGATCTGCCCGGGCAGGCAGCGCGCCAATCAAGCCCACGCCGCACAACCCGGCCAACAGCGCCGCGCGCCACCGCAGCGGTGGCAGCCACTGCGGCAACAGCACCACGGCAGCCACGCCCAGGTAAAACACCGCCAACCACCACGGGCTTGGCCCGGCCACCCAAAACCGTCCGCCGGGCAAGTGGGCAAACCACTTCACCGTCGATTCCAGCACATTCAAGCTGAAGTTGCACGCCCACGCAAAAACTGTGGCCGCCGGCGTCAGCCACCACCCAAACAAAAGCACGCCAAATCCCGACAACATGGCCACCACCACCACGGGAAGCAACAGCACATTCAGCACCAGCGCCGCCGGGGCGAACAAATGAAACCGCGCCATCACCAGCGGCGTAACGGCCACCCACAACAGCGCCCCCAACACAAACAATTCGAACACATGCCCCACGCCGCGGCGCACCATCCGCTCCGGCCACGGACGAGTCGTGGCGATCAGCCGATCCAGCGGATCGCTCGGCCGCACGCCAAACATTCGCTCTCCGCCGCAAATCAAAACCGCCACCGACAAAAACGACAACTGCACCCCCGCATGAAACAATCCCGCCGGATTGATCGCCAGCACCACCAATCCCGCCAACGCCAAGCTGTTTAGGCCAATGCGCGTTCGCCCCAGCCACATGCCTATGCACACAATCCACACTAGCAGCGTAGCTCGCATCACCGGCGGCTGGGCCAGGCACTGTACCGCCAGAACAACACAGGGGACGGAAGGCCGGTAGCGGCTAGGGGTTGAAATTATTTTTGATTTTACAGCCGTGGGCGACGGCGAATGTATAAGTAAGGGGCAAACAAGAGCCCGCAGAGTAAGGCAATCAGCATTATCCAAGCGCCGGGTTTCATGCACGGCATTCTACCACGGGCGCAAAGAAAAAGCCCCGCTGATGCGTCCACTAAAAGCACAACGTCAGGTGGCTTTCGTGGCCGTTGTAAATCAAGATTGCACGCGAAAGAATGTCACGCCCAATTAAAGCTGAGTGTCCTTGGTGCGCAAGAGGGGACGCAATTACCGGCAACGTGTCAATGATGTGAACTCCTCCAGCACCTAAAAGCAATGCAATCGCAACATCGTATTGATCGCAAATGTGCGGCGTTGTCCCGGTCGATGGAGTTATTATTGGAACAGAGCCAGTGGGAGTGAGTCCTAGCTGGCTGATTGTCGATGGGTCAATGCAGGTTCCTGATGCGCCAGTGTCTAATAGACCGTCTATAACCACAGGAACGGGAACTGGACGACCCGCAGCTCTAAGCGCGTCTGCCTTCGGAACGCTAACTAAGACAGCTAAACGAACAACAGGCCCTGTTGAAGTAATTGTAGCGGTTACACTGGGCATGCGAAATCTCTTGTGAAAAACTGGATGCCATCAACTGGCCCCTGAATTTGCTTCACAAGAAATTTACCATCAACACCGCATTTTTCATAACCGGCTTTAAGCGCATCCTCGTAGGATGACCAGATTCCCAAGATGCTGGAACCTTGGATTAGAACGTACCTGCCCACGCCATTGACCATTAGTTTTTGGCGATTGTTTTCGTACGTTTCAAGTTCTGTTTTCAGGTGTTCTGTCGTTGCCATGGTCGGCCTCACTTTTTGAGACTGCGCTTCGCTTCCCTGCATGCGCCGATTAGTGATGGTCGTGTGGCGTCCTTCGCGCTGTTAAATTGATCGAAAAAAAGAGGAAGTATTATACACCTGCGATTGCTTAAAAACGAATACCGATTCGTAACCCATTGGCATCATAGCTGTTAGGTAAATTAGCGTCAAGCTTTTGGTTGTATGAGATTTGGCAATTTAAGGAGATTGCAAGTCTCATGCCCCTACAAACCCTATAGTGGTCACAGATTTATCATCTGTCATCCATTGCTTTGGTTCGCAGAAGAAATCTCCCCCTAACCACTGTCTACGCGGACTCTGAACGTCCAGTTCGCACTAAGCCCCCGCCGCCAGCTCCAGCAATTCTTTCACGCTCCAGACCTTGTCGGCCAGGGCTGCTTTCATCGCAGGCGTCGTTTTTTTGCCGCACGCCGAGTTGCAACGGCAGTAATTGTACCACGCCACGAAAAGCGAAGTCATCGCGGCATGATGCCGATGCGTTTTGCTGTGAGCGTTCGTCAATCGTGTGTAGCGACGGCAGTGCATCCGAACCGACAAATTCAAACGTTCCGACCGCGAAGTACTGATTTTGTTTGGGTCTGGATTGCCGAACACTGGATGCTTTTCGGCGCTTATTATCGTGGCCGGGCTGTAACGTGTTTCGGTCTGCGTGCTGGAATACGTTTTGACCAATTGAGCGAACGAGCAACGGCTGCCCATGAAAAATGGCACACTGTTTGTGTAGGTTCGCAAGCCATCGCTTGTCACTTGGCAGGGGCCGGCCGTAGCGCCGTTCAACTGTTGCAAGAATCGGTTGCAAGTGTATTCATCGCGTCCGCCGACCGTATGCGACAAAATCAGCTTGCTCTTAACGTCGATGGCCAGCCACGTCCACGCATCGCCATCTTCGCTAATATATCCCTTGCGCTCTTTCGTGCGGTGTTTCATTCCGACGAAATCCCAAATTTCGTCCAATTCGATTTGATCGGCGGCAACATTCTTGACGTTGGCGCGGAGAAACTTTTCGCAGTTTTCGCCGACGAGTAGAATCAAGTCGCAAATGGTGTTGGCTTTGATGCCGGTTAGCCGCGAGCAACCGCGAATGCTCATTCCTTCCAAGAGCATCGACAACACGCGGCAGGCATCGTCCAGGTCAATCCGCATATCGCCGAGTGGCCGGCGGTGTTCGGCGGACGTAATCGTTGCGCCGCAGAGGCAGCACTTCCACCGCTGATTGCCCTTACGATCCTTGCCGTGTTTCTTCCGGGTTTCGTGCTGGCAGGTTATCCGTATCATGGCCGCTGCTTTCTTTCGTTGCGGCCTTCGCTTACAATCAGGTTTCTCAGGCGAGATTGGGCGAAAGCCTAGTTTCGTTCCCCCGGCCTTGTTATCAGCAAGACCGGGGTTTCATTTGCTCTATTTACGTATATACGAAACTATCGGGTTTCTGTCAATAACTTTGCACTTGATTTTCAAAGAATTTCGTATTACGTTATTGGCATGGAAACCAAACGCGAACCGGGCAGGCCAGCCCGTGACCCCAGCGGGGAGCCGGCCAAAATCGTGCCTATACGCATGACAGACGCGGAACGGGCCTTATATCAACGGGCAGCCGATAAGGCGCGACTTTCGCTATCTGAGTGGGTTAGGGGCTGCCTCAGCCGGGCAGCCAAACGCCAGCAATAGGCTAGCGGAGAGGGTGGGAATCGAACCCCACGGCGCGAACCGTTCCACAGGCGAGTTATAAAGTCGCTGCACTTCCAAAGCGCGGGCCGCTCTCCGTAAACTCAGAGAACGGCCCGTCACTTGGAAAAAACAGATATGTTGCTGAATCAATCATAGGCTGGATCAATTATTCCTGGTTCTACTCCCAAAGCACCAGCGATCCTTTCTATTGTCTTATACGTCGGCGCATGGTACCCCGATTCAAGTCGGGCAATATGCGGCTGAGGCAGTTTGGCTTTTTTTGCCAATTGCCCTTGCGTCATTCCTGACTTGACTCTGAGTTTTTTGATCTGCTTAGCTACATAACGGCGATGATTAGAAAGTTTGTCGATCTCGACTTTTGTTACGTCATCATCGACTGGCGAAGCGGTTAATGGCCGAGCACGGAATATAACCTCAGCCATAGTTTCGCGAATTTCGCACTTCTCAGCATCGTCGCACGCATCTTTGAATAGCCTGGAAAGTTCCAATAGTCGCTCCTGTTTTTTCAAGGGCAACCTTTCCAGTAAATTCAGTAAGGATTCCTCCTCTTTTGTGAGCTTGCGCTTCCTGTCGTTGCTCACTGTTAATGACATGTGTTAGTCCTCCGAAGCGATTGGGTTGCGATGGTCGATCCTAGCGGGCGTTTTTTGGCACTGCGGTCGGTATGTGAACGGATTTCCCGGCGTTTAATAGCCCGGCCTCGTAATCATCAAGCCGATCTTCAGCGCTAATCAAAACATGCCTAGAAACTTGTCCATCTTGCTCCTTTTTGTAGGTTTTCAAAACGACAACCTCACGGCTCTCTTCCAATACGGAAAAATAAACTCGAATGTTCTTCTTGTGGAGCGGCCCACCTTTTTCTTTCAATTCCCAGATTTGATTCGTAACTTTTTCAATATCCAAGTCAGCCAATTCGTCACGATTGCCCCAATCTTCGAGTCTTTTTTCAATCGCTACCATGTGTGCGTATTGAACTGGCGTTAGGATTTTTCTGCCTTCGATTTTTGCTGGGCCAACTGCCACCACCAGGTACTTTGGAGAATTTAATTTGTGCGATGCGTCATGCCTTATTGTCATCACCGATTCCTTATATCGGGCCTGTAGGTACCTGCCCCACAGTTATTCTATATAAAATTATATAGCGCAAGTCAAGTGGTTAAATTTGCCATTATTTGGGGGGGGGGCCAGCATTATACACGTTTCTGCTGCCCCCGCGTTACAATGGGGGGATGCACCCCGGCCATCACCATTGGACCGCCCCCGAAATCGCCCTGCTAGGCACGATGTCGGACAGCGTGATTGCCAAGAAACTTGGTGTTTCGCATCAGTCGGTCGCTCTCAAGCGCCGCAAGCTGGGAATCGCCTCTTGGACGCGACAAGTAAGGATGCCGGGCAAATGGGGACCGACCGAACTTGGATTGTTCCGCAACTTTACTGACGCGGAGATTGCGAAGATAACCGGCCGCAAACTGGCCGACGTTAAGGCGAAGCGAGAGCAGATTTGAGAGACCACCGTTTGCCGTCCTTCCGAAACAGCCGATTGCGCCTCAGTGACGTAGCAACATTATTCAGTAGTGCCCGCGCCGGAGCGTCGGTTCGATAACCACCCGCCCGCAGCGCCACAACCAGCTCTAGGCTTGTGAGCGGTCCGAATTTGTGCAGGGCTTCCGCCGCTACTTCGGTTATGAACCGCGTGCTAGATAGGTCCAGCGGCCCCGCATAATCAGCAGCGGCCCAAAACACCCCTTGGGTGCCACGACGTATCTTGTGAACGATGCCCTTTTTTTCGAGCCGTTCCAAGTAGGGCCTGATGGTGCGAAAGCGGATACGCCGCTCCGGGTCCGCATCGGCCATTAGCGCAATCGCGTCTGCCGCAGAAAACAACCGATCATGCGGAATGTTTTCCCGCAGTAGAACCATCAGCGATTTGGGGTTCGGCACAGGGGGCTTGGGGGCGTTGCTGTCGAGCCGCTGGCGCAGGGCTTTTATTGCTACGACAGTCCGCCAGAATTCAGCACGCGCGGCCTTAACGTGGGCATCGCGCTTTTGGGCGGCTTGCTTGCGGAGAAGTTCAAACGCATCCATTCCGCTAGTTTAAGACTGGCGCGCCGGCCTTCAAGTGTTAGAATGGCTGTGTGGGTTTAGAGGTACAGTGCCCTGGGCCATCGTCAGCAGCATGTAAGCGCCGGTGACCAGCATCACGCCCAGCAGTGAAGTCCGCCGCGACAGCCACCCGGTGCTGAAGACCGCAAACAACACCCACGCCAAAATTCCCACGTGCAAACCGGCAATGCACAAAATATGAATCGTCCCCGTTTCCAAAAACGCCTCGTTCGTTTCCTGATCGACCTGCTCGCGCTGACCCAACAGCACCGCCGCCGCCATTCCAGCCCGCTCCCGCGATAAATAACCCCACAGCATCCGGTCGCCAAATTGCCGAGCCTGGTCGATCCACCGCGTCGGGCTCCACATCGAACTGTGCGCCACCACGCTTACGCATTCGGGCTTTTTCACACGAATCATGCTCAGTTCGCGCTTGGAGCGCTCGTACAACGCCGTGTCGAACTCCCCCGGATTCCCCGCCGGCAGCGGCGCTTCCAGTTGGCCGAATATCCGCAGCCGATCGCCGGCATGCACGTCGTGCAATTCGCCTTCCAACGAAAATTCTGCCCGCCCCGATGCCTGTCGCCATTGCGCACCGTCCCGCAATCCCACCACATCTGCCAGCCAACGACTTTGCAAGCCTGCTGGTAGAGATCGCAGCGGATCAAATTGCGGAGCCGGAATACTTTCCGGCGTGCCAACAACGTCCACTTCCACACACACCGGTTGCGGCGTTTCGGTGGTGACCAAGCCCAACTCATCGGCGCCGAATAAGTTCCACTGTTCGTGATGCCATGCGCCCCCGGCGGCCCCCACGGCCAACAGCACCGCCACGCTCGCCAGCCGTTCGCGCCCCTTATTCCTCAACCACCACCACGCCGCCAGCGCCGCGCCCGCCAATGCCCACCACAGCGGAAACGAAATGAATTCGCTCCATCCAACCAGCCGATCGGCCACAATTCCCGCGCACATCGCGCACAGAACCAACACTAGCGGCAGATATTGCGCCGCCGGTCGCGCTTCGTCCAAGTCGCGCTGCGGAACCACGCCCGACACCGGCGCCGGCAAATTACGCGGTTGAACTTTCGGCAATGCAACCAGCGGCGTGCTCATGGCAGCGAATCTACCACGTTTGACGGGGTAAGGGAATCATTTCTGCCGCCACTGCCGCCCTATCGCAAAAAGTCCCACCTCACCACGCCACACTGCAAACCCAGCTCTTACCCAGCACGTATGGAACTTATACGCTCTCCTATCGAACGGAAAGATTGCGCGCACTTCGCCTTGGCGAACGCCATCGCCATCGGCTATGTTGGTCGGTCCCAGGGAGGGCCTTCACAAGCAGCAAGCAGAGCGGATCGGGCCGGATTTTTCAAAGGAGTTCTCAGCGATGATGGTTCTCGCAAATTCTCGTGTGCGGCAGTTATGCAGTTATGGCGCCCTCCTGGTTGCCGCCATTTTCATCGGGCAAGTGACGGGCTGTTCTCCAAATCAGGAAGCTCCTCCACAAGACAAAAATGCCGCCCCAGCATCGCCGGACAAAGCTATCGCTCCAACTTCATCCGATAAAGCATCCGCCGATATAACTACCTCCGCCCAGCCCCATCCGCTCGATCAGGTCGCGCCCCTTATTCCCCGCGACGTGCTGTTCGGCAACCCTGACAAAGCCATGGCCCGCATGAGCCACGACGCCAAACGGCTGGCCTATTTGGCGCCGGTGAAAAACAGTGATGGCGACGGCGTTCTCAATGTTTTTGTCGGGCCAATGGACAACCCCGACGCCGCCAAGCCGGTGACTCACGAAACCGCACGTCCCATCGAAGGCTACTTTTGGGCCTTCGACGACAAGCACATCCTGTATGCCATGGACGACAAGGGAGACGAAAACTTTCACGTCTTCGCCGTTAACTTAGAAACCGGCGATGTGAAAGATATTACCCCCTTGGACCCCGCCAATGCCGTCGATGAAAAGGGGGAAAAGAAAAAAGTGCGGGCCGAAATCGAAGCCGTCAGTTGGCGGCGCCCGGAGGAAATTGTCATCGGTCTGAACGACCGCGATCCGCGCTATCACGATTTGTATCTCGTGAACATCAACACCGGCGAAAAAAAACTACTGCAGCAAAATCCCGATTTCGCCGGCTTCGTGCTCGACGAAGATGATAAAGTCCGGTTTGCCGAAAAAATGACTCCCGACGGCGGCACGTTGTACCAGCAGCCCGATGGCAACGGCGGTTGGAAAGATTTTTTGAAAGTCGGCAAGGAAGACAACGAAACCACCAGCCTTTCCGGGTTCGACAAAACCGGCGACGTGTTGTACATGATCGACAGCCGCGGCAATGACACCGGCGTGCTGAAAAGCATGAATCTGAAAACCGGAGAAGAGAAAGTCATTGCCGCCGGCACGTTGGGCGAAATCGACGGCGTGATGTCTCACCCCACGGAAAACACCATTCAAGGCGTGGCGACCACGTACGATCGGACCAAGTGGCAATTCTTCGATAAGGAAGTGGAGGACGATTTTAACCGCCTCAAGCAATTGGGCGACGGCGACATTAAAATCGTGAGCACTACCCTGGACGATCGCAAATGGCTGCTCGGAATTTTGCCCGACGATGGCCCCGTGCGCTATTACTTTTACGACCGCGACACCAAGCAGCCCAAATTCATCTTCGCCATCCGTCCCGAGCTGGCCGATTTGCCGCTGCAAAAAATGCACTCGGTCATCATTCCCAGCCGCGACGGCCTGAACATGGTGGCTTATCTCACCCTGCCGCCAGGAACCGATCCCAATCATACCGGCCGGCCCGACCATCCGGTGCCGATGCTGCTGGACGTGCATGGCGGCCCCAATGCGCGCGACGATTGGGGCATGAATCCCGAGCATCAATTGTGGGCCAATCGCGGTTACGCCGTGCTGAGCGTGAACTACCGCGGCTCGACGGGCTTCGGCAAAAAATTCTTCAACGCCGGCAACCGCGAATGGGCTGGAAAAATGCACACCGATTTGCTCGACGCCGTCAATTGGGCCGTCAATGAAAAAATTGCCCAGCCCGATAAAATCGCCATCATCGGCGGCAGTTACGGCGGTTATGCCACGCTGGTCGGTCTGACATTCACGCCCGATGTGTTCGCCTGCGGCATCGACGAAGTGGGTCCCTCGAATCTCAACACGCTGGTCCAAAGTATTCCCAAGTATTGGGAACCGGCCATCGAAGATTTGAAAAACCGCATCGGCGATTTCACGACCGAGGAAGGCAAAAAATTTCTCTGGCAGCGCTCGCCGCTGTCCAAGGTCGATCAAATCAAGAAGCCGCTGCTCATCGGCCAGGGCCAACACGATCCGCGCGTAAACGTGCGCGAGGCGGAGCAAATGGTCAAAGCCATGCAGGATAAAAATATCCCCGTCACTTATGTCCTGTTCCCCGACGAAGGGCACGGTTTTGCGCGCCCCGAAAACGAAATGGCGTTTAACGCCGTTTCGGAAGCGTTTCTGGCGAAAATCCTGGGTGGCCGCTACGAGCCCATCGGCACGGCTTTCGAGGGCTCAACCATCACTGTTCCCACCGGCGCCGACGATGTCCCAGGCCTCCCCGCCGCCCTCGCCGCCATGCCCAAGCCTCCGGCCGACGATAAGCCTGCGGACGACAAGCCCACCGCCGCCGACAAACCCGCCGAAGTCAAAGCGACGAATTGAAGCCAGCATAAATCGCCACGAATAAACGCGAATGAATGCTAATCAGTGGTTGGATCACTAGCCCGACTGTGTCTGTCGGGAGAGTCGTAGTTCCACTAAAAACATTTGCCTTATTCTCGTGTATTCGCGTTCATTTGCGGCCAATCTCTCCGGGTCCCGCGTTCTCACGGCGGTAAATCAATCCTTGTTTTCCGGTTGTTTTGGGCCGCTTCGCCGGCTTTTACCCAATTTTTACAATCGCCGTGCGCTCCCATGACACTCGAAAATCGCGAAATCCCTACAATCACGACGATGTTTGTAGGAGGCGAATCCGTTCGCCGACTGCAGCACAATGTGACGACCGGCATTAATTGCCGGTCTAACTCTGCAAGCCAATCACAAATCCAATCACTCGTGGACATATAGGGAGATTTTCATGTCGCTGTTGGAACCCACCGGAAGCGCCAGCTTACTCAATACTGCTTCTTCCACTTCTTCCACGCTCGCCGATCCACCCATTGCCGATCGCCACTCATCCCTCACCTCGCACCCCTCGCCCCTCGCCCCTCGTCGCCCATCCAAACCGCTCCAACCCGTCGATCCCTGGCAGGGCGGCGTCGATTGGGGCACCGTCATTTGGTTCGCCATCGTTCACGCCGGCGCGCTGGCCGCACCTTTCTTCTTCACTTGGAAAGCCGTCGGCCTGTTCCTCGGCCTCTACTGGCTCACCGGCGGCATTGGTATTTGCTTGGGCTACCACCGCCTGCTCACGCACGGCAGTTTTCAAACCTATCGACCCGTGAAATGGCTGATCGCTTTCCTCGGCGGCTTGGCTGGCGAAGGCTCGGCCGTCATCTGGGTGGCCAACCATCGCAAGCATCACGCCCACAGCGATAAAGAGGGCGACCCGCACTCGCCGCGCGATGGCGGACTCTGGAGCCACATGCTCTGGTTCATGCCCAACTTCGGCCGCAAATGGCACGACGAAATGGGCCAGCATTATGCACCCGACCTGGTGAAAGACCCGGTCATCCGCTTTCTCGACAAAACATTTTTGGCTTGGTTCTTTGTGCTGGCCGGCGCGCTATGGACCATCGGTTACGCTTTCTGGGATTCCTACACCGCCTGGTCGTTTGTCGTGTGGGGCATGTTCGTCCGCATGGTCTGGGTCTACCACATCACTTGGTTCGTCAATTCCGCCACGCACATCTGGGGTTACCGCAATTACGAAACCACCGACGACAGCAAAAACCTCTGGTGGGTCGGCCTGCTGGGCTGGGGCGAAGGCTGGCACAACAACCATCACGCCTACCAGCGCATGGCCCGCCACGGCCACAAATGGTGGGAAATCGATCTCACCTACTATTCCATTTGCGCCCTGGAAAAACTCGGCCTCGCCTGGAACGTCGTCCACAAAGTCCCCGCCTGGCAAAAGCCAGAGTAAAGCATCTCCTTCGAGAAAAGTGCAGAAACTTGCCCGACTTTTGCACATCGCGCCCCAAAACAATCGCGCAAAAAGACGCTCAGCCACCGTCCGCCGTCGCCGCCAACAACTGACCACTCACCACCGGCCACCGCCCACTCACCCGTTCAACGCCAGCAACCGCTGCAGCTCGGTCTGATCGTTCGTGGCCGAAATGGTGCATTGCAGCGTGCGCGATTCGCCAGGCTCCAAATACTGCAGCCAACCGCGCTGGGCGTCCTTCGGTCGCCCTTCCACGCCGGCATTCGTCGGTTCCAAGGCGCCCATGTACGAACCGCCCGGGCCCCAATGCTGCCAGTTGGCTAACCGTTGATAATCGTGCCGCAAATGTTCAATTTTCACCCCAAAGCCGCGCGTTCGGTTCACCAAGCCCGAAATCACTTGCCCACTCGCATCGACTTCCGGATCAACGTAAGCACAAAACTCTCCCGTCCCACAGTGAGCATCCATGGGCGGCGGAGCGGCTTTGTAATCTACATTCGGCCGAAACCAATCTTCCCCCCGAATCGCTTTCACCACTCCACGATAACAATACGTACTGGCCCCAGGCTCCAACAGCGGATAACCAAAATTGATGTGCAGCAGCCACGCCAGCGGTAATCGCTGATTATCGCGGTTGGTAAATTCATCGGAAATGTGAATCGCCGGCACGCCCAGCCGGCTGGTTATTGTTCGCCGCAATTCGATGTTCGGCCCAAACACGCGCGCCGTCCGAATGAGCCCGGCAATGCTCATTTCCAACTGTCCGCGCAGCGGATCAGGATTCACGATCGATTCCACAATCGCCGCCGTGTTGGAGTGCGTGCCGTGCAGCCCGTACGATTTTCCGTCTTCCGTAAACGGCGCACCGGTATTCAACGGCCCGCAACTGACCACCAGGCCGCCGTAAAAGCTCCACAGCCAATCCAATCCCTGGTCATACGCCGCCGTGGGAGCCGTAATGCCAGTCAGCGAATGCCACGTTAGCGATTGTCCAAAAAACTCCGCGTCGGCAATATCCAGCCCCCGGTCAACGACCACTTTGTATCGCAAGCCACCGCCGGTATTGACCCAGGCAATGCGCACGCCACGGCCCGGTCCGTTATCGAGCACCGATGTTTCAATGCCCCCCAGTTGCGCGGGATTTAGCACCGGCGCGTTTTCGAAATTAGGCGCCGACTGATTTTGCAAAGCCGAAAGTTGGTTCGCCACAATTACGCCCCGGTTAGAACTCGATGAGAAATCAACCAGCAAAACACGATTGTATGCCATACAATCTGCGTTTCCAGTCTGTTCTCCTACCCATTCGGGGGAACCCCTGCCGCTTCTCATTCCCCCTATCAGGGTACAGGAAAAACGAAGCACCAAAAAACGAACGCGCCAAAAGTTAAGGCGTCAGTTAAGATGGCACTTTGACCAAAATCAGTAAGGATCAAAGGCATGGCGTGGAAGTCAACTTCGGATCAAACGACACCACTGAATTTGCTTCGTCCACTCGCGCACAAAATCACTGACACATTGCATCAACTCGCCGCGCGTCTTTCGGGATTGCGCCGATGGCTCGCGGCGGTTGTTTTCGCAGCCGGCTTGCTTTTAAGCTATCGTTCCGCGCTGGCTGCCGGCTTTGGCTACGAAGCGCCGAACAACTCAGCCTACGACCCCCCGGCAAGCTATTACAACGCCGCCACTGGAACCGGCGCCACCTTGCGCATGAATCTTCACAATATCATCAGCGCTGGGTTCGTAGCCCGGAGTTATGGCGATGCAAAAAATTACCTGCCGATTCTCTGTCAGGATCCCAACAACACCGGCGACTTGATTCGCATTTACACGGACGATGACGTTCCCGGGGTTTGGGTTTCCGGCGGCGTAACCTGGAATCGAGAGCATTTGTGGCCCCAATCGCTCCTGGGCGTCAGTGTCAGCGAATCGTCAAAGAACGCCGGCACCGATGAGTTCGAACTCAAGCCTTGCGACTCAAGTGTCAATTCCGGCCGCAGCAACGATGGTTACGGCCTCAGCACCTCTTCCGGCACGTATAACAATCAACCCTCATACTTTTTTCCAGGCGACGAAGACAAAGGCGATATCGCTCGTTCCATGTTCTACATGGCCACCCGTTACTACGATGGATCAGGCACTCCGTCGACGAATAATCTCTCGATTGTCAGCGGCACATCCCTGTCCACGTATCAAATGGGCGATCTCGATGCTTTGCTGCATTGGGTTTATGAGGACGGCGTCGACAATTACGAGCGGCGGTTAAACGAATACGTTTACAGCAGCGCCCTGAACCCGTCGTATTACCAGGGGAATCGCAACCCTTATATTGACCATCCCGAATACGTCTGGGCGATTTTCGGTACCGACAAAGTTAGCGGCAACATTGTAAACAATTCGCAATTATCGGTGGGAAATGACACGGTAGGTTCTGATGGCTCGTCCACCGCCACGGTGAGCTTGGGACGCATTATGGTGAATGGCACATTTGGCGCCAGTAATGTGGCTTTCAACAAAACCGGCGCAGATCCGACAACCTTTGACCTTACCACCTCCGGAAACGCCGTCACAAATGCCGGTGGGTCAACCAACCTTACCGCCGGTGTCGGCCAAGGAATCGATTTCGGCACGCAAAGCCGCACCATTACCGTCGGATTGAACGCCTCGACCGCCACCAACGGACTGAAAAGTGGCATCGTGACGCTTCACAATTCCGATCTCACTACCTCCGGCGCCGGCCACGGTTCCGCCGACGCCAACGACACCATTAACATTTCCGGCGCGGTGCTCAGCAAACGCTCGGTAACCCCCAGTGAGTCGAACGTCAACTTCGGCAGCGTCGTTGTGGGAGCAAACGTCAGCAATTCGTTCAATCTCACCACCACGGGCGACGACAACTCCTATACCCGCGTCAATGTGGCCGGCACTTCATCCACCGATGCCAATGGCATGCAAATCACGGGCTCTGCAGCCTTGTTCAACTCCGCTTCATCGACCTCCAGCCGCAGCCTGGGCGGAATGTTGAATACAGTCGGAAATAAGTCTGGCTCGCTTTCACTGGCCGTCACCACGGCGGAAAACGGCGGCGCCGGCTTGAGTGGCGAAGGAACGTATTCCTCCCTCAGCGTCGGTTATTCCGCCACCGTGCTCAATCATGCCGATGCAAGTTTTAGCAGCACGCAAGATACCGACTCGATCACCATCAACTTGGGTTCGTTTGGTCAATCGACCGGCGTCCACCAAACGCCATTCAATCTATACAACTTGGTCACCACCGCGGGCTTTACCGCCGGATTAGATCTCAACAGCGTTCTCGGAAGCGGCGATACCGGCGCGCTTTCGACCACACTTTCCACGTTTCATAATCTTGCGGCCAACGGCAATCTGGGATTTCAGGCCGATCTGAACACTACCAACATTGGAAATTTCTCCGCCACTTATTCCTTGGGGCTGTCTGATTACGCATCGCTTCCCGGAGCCGTGGCTCAGGCCACTCCGTTAACCCTCACGCTGACAGGCGTCGTCACCAAGTACGGCGCCGGAGATTTTAATCTGGACCATCATGTCGACGCGGCAGACATCGCCCCCATGCTGGCGGCACTGGCTGATCTGAACTATTACGAAACCAATAATCGCTTGACCCCCGCAGATCTGCTCGACATCGGCGATGTCAACGGCGACGGCGCCGTTAGCTATGCTGACATGCAAGCCTTGCTATCTCAGTTAAATGCAGGTCATGGTAGCAGCTTGGGAGTCCCCGAGCCGTCTTCCCTTCTCCTGCTGAGTTTCGGGGGTCTCTTTTTGTTGCGGCGACGCTTCTGCTAGCGTTCTTCAAATCGTGAGTGGCGACAGATTCGGGTTCTCTAAATTGCCCACGCGGTTAACTCAAGAAAATCGACAGAATTTGCTTCATCGGAAGTCTCTGCCGGACCGATAAACCGCTACGACAGTTTCAACTCGGCCTTTGTCTAGGATGGAAAGCTATGCGCTCAGCATTCATTGGTCTTGGGCTGTTTGTGGCGGTTGGCTTGCTCATTACCTTCGAGGTTCATGGGCAAGTCATTCCAAGCACAAGCGAGAACTCCAATCGTTACGCATCGTGGAACACCACGGGCGGTAATGACCGAAGCGAGCCGGTCTTATTGGCCGACGCTGCGGATCCCTTCAGCGTCACACGCAAAGCGCAAGACATGAATTTCGGCGCGCCCAGCCAATCATCGTCCAGCGGCACAGCGAATACCATGGCCCCCCCATTTGGCGCCGCGCAGAGCAATGGCCAGCCCGATAGTGCAGCCGCGCCCTATGCACTGCAACAGCCCAGCAGCGGGACACAATCCATCTTTTCCAACGGCACAACCAACTCCAACCAAGACTCCGCAACGGCTAAAAGCCGTGCCGCCGGAGACAGCAGCGATTCCATGATTAGTCCGCTCCGGAGTTTGCAGCAGCGGCTTTCGGCTGTACGCAAATCGCCCACTGCGGGGGCAACTCCCGCCGCGGAATTGCATCCGCCGGTGGTCGAAATGCCCAACGCTTCCACGGCAGCGCCGGTGTTTAATGCGCCGGTGGTTACTGCTCCGGTTGTCGCTGGTCCCTTGACGGCGCCGGCCTCTGCCAAAAAAGTGGCGGCTCTTGATGCTTCTTCGCCTCCGCCGAACATGCCTGACCTCCGCTCCACATCGTTATCTCCCAAAGCTGACCGACCGGTTCCAGATACAATGACGATTAAATCCGGCGATGCGGTCGCGTCGGTGCCGGTCATGCCCAGGACGCCGGTCGTCGGCGAACCGATCAACGCGGTACGGCGCCCTCCTTCGACGGCCACAAGCACCACAACCGATACCGATGCCGTCAGCTCGCAGGAAGATACTCCGCGGGCTTCCACATTCACAAAACCGATTGCGATTCCCAACGACAACGTGCTGTTTTCCGAGCAGAGTCCGGTCTTGGCGGTAGAAACCACGGGGCCGCGCAGCATTTCGGTTGGAAAAGAAGCGACGTACAACGTTTCCATTTCCAACACGGGCGAGATGGCGGCGCAAAACGTGACGGTGTCGATCAAAACTCCCGAATGGTCGGAAATATTGGGCACCAAAGTGACTACCGGCGAAACCCTGGCCGCTTCCGAACACCGTGGCGAACCGTTGCTGTGGCGTTTGCCGCGGTTGGAATCGCACAGCAAGGAACAATTGAGCATCCGCCTGGTGGCGCGGGAAAGCCGTCCCTTCGATTTGGCCGTGCAATGGGCCTGCGCGCCGGCCACGTTGCAAGCCATGGTGGAAGTAAAAGAACCCAAAATCGCGCTGGCCCTGGATGGCCCGTCAGAAATACTCTATGGACAAACCAAACTTTATAAACTGACGTTGAGCAACCCGGGCACCGGCGATGCGGAAAACGTGGAGCTGTTGCTGGCGCCGGTCGACGGCGGGCCAGGCGCTCCCACGCGGCAGGAAATTGGCCTGATTCGCGCCGGCGAAACCAAGCCGGTGGAAGTGGAACTTTCCGCTCGGCAGGCTGGAAAATTGTCCGTCAAGGCGATGGCGGTTGCCGACGGAAACCTGCACGCCGAAGTGGCTGAAGAGGTGCTGGTTCGCCGCGCCGGACTGAAGGCAAGCTTGACGGGTCCTGAAATCAAATTTGCCGGCACGCCTGCCAGCTACAACGTGGTAGTCGCCAACCCGGGCAACGCCACGAGCGAAAACATTTCGGTCTCGGCGGTGCTGCCGCCGGGCGCCAAGTATGTTTCCAGCCCCGGCGGACAGTTCGTAGAGAGCGAAAACAAAATCGTGTGGAGTTTGCCCAGCCTGCGGGCCGGCGCCGAACAGGAATTGCAATTTTCGTGCGCTCTTAACGCGCCGGGCGCCAACCGGCTGCAAGTTTTGACCACGGCGACCAACGATTTGTACGACAACGCCGCGGCCACGACCAATGTGGAAGCGTTGGCCGATCTGAAGCTGGAAGTCAGCGATCCGCCAGGACCGTTAGCCGTGGGAGACGAAATGTCGTATGAGGTGCACATTCGCAACCGCGGCACGAAGGCGGCGGAAAACGTCGACGTCGCCGGCTTCTTTTCCAATGGAATTGAACCGATCGCTGCCCAAGGCGGACAGAACGAAATCTCGCCCGGACAAGTTGTGTTCCAACCCATCGCCTCGATCTCTGCGGGCTCGGAGGTCGTGTTGAAAATCACCGCCCGCGCCGATCAGCCGGGCAATCATGTGTTCCGCGTCGAAGTCAACTGTCCGTCGATGGGCTCGAAGTTGGCATCGGAAGAAACGACACTGTTCTACGGCGACGGCAAAACCCCGACGGAGCAGCGCATCGCCGCACGTCCCAATCCGGCAGCGCCCGGATCGCCCATTTCGCCCACCGAAAACTCGGCTCCGGCCGTGCCGCGGTAATGCCGCAGTAATGCCGCGGTAATGCCGCAGTGGCCAGGGCTGGGTGGATTGCCGGGATATCCCAGCGGCTCGCGACAACTCCACAAAAAATCTAGGGATTGCAGCCCTTGGTCTTTTGTGGAGTTGATGGCTTCTGCTAGTCAAGATTCCTCAGGCGAAAATTTCGATGCCTTTGGTCGGCGGGAGCGGAAATTCGGCACTGCAAGCCAGGCAAGCATCGCGATTGCGGGGACTGACCGTGCCGCAATGGGCGCATTTTTCTGTCGCTGGCCAGCGCCGATGCAATAGATAGCCGATTAAGCCCGGCGCGCCCAGCAAAGCGACGAACACGGCCCAGCGGATCGACCCAAATTCGCTGAAGCGTTTGTGGCGGCGGAAACCGTAAATGCCCACGGCGACGCCCAGCACACAAACGGCCAACAGGGCCGGCCAAGCGGCGCTCCACCAGTGGGCCAGCGCGGCGGCGTAAGCGGGCTGCCTGCCATTGAGCACATCGGCCAAGGGGGCGTCGATCAACATGATGGGGCCAAAAATCAGCGGCGCGGGCATCAAAAAAGCGCAGCCCCAGGAAATCAGCCGAGGATCGGTGGGAGGATTGACGTACAAATCCACTTTCTCATGCCGAACGATTTGTCCTTGGTTGTCCACCCAATAAACTTCCGGCGGATGGACCCAGCCGCTAATATCGGTCACAAGCACCGCGTTTGGGTTCCACCAGGCGTACGCATCAAAGCCTTGACCGCGCAGTTCCGGCGGAATGAGAATCGTGCGGAGCGTTTTGCCATCGTAATCCAAGATCAGCACTTTGTCCGAGGTGCGGACGGCGATTTCTCGCTTGTAGCCGGAATTGAGCGATGCGGAGTTCGGTTCATAGGCTTGGGCCACGGAAAGCGCTTCGCCGGACAGAGGCAGCGATTGAACAGAACGCTGCTTGAAATTCACTTCGAATAGCTTGGCGTCGGAAACCAGAAATGCCGTCCCCAAATCGCCGACTTCGGCAGGGTAGGTGTAGTTAGTAGGTTGCGTGCCCTCGCGATAATTTCCGGCGAAAACGCCGCCGACTTTTTGCGTGGAAAGGACGAATTGCTGATCCATTGGGGGCGGAGTGCTGCGGAAGCCTTCTAGGCACAGATAGCCAATCCGCTGCTTCGACTGGCTGTTGTAACCAACGAAATAATTGTGGCCGTTTGGCTGGGCTTCGCGAACCAAATACCAAAAGTTGCGCGGGGTTTGATCGTCCTCGAAACTAACAATGCGCTGGGGCCAATCGAGCGGGCCCTGAAAGCGTGCGGCGTCGTCGGCCGGCAACGAGGAACCAGGGCGGGGATAGATGGCCGTCGGATCGGTGATGGGTTGTCCGGCTGTGTTGCGGAAGGTCATGTCGCTGCCGCGATGAACTTGTTCGATCACGACTTCTCCCCGGCCATTGATCTGTAAGTATTCCCACAGTTTCCCAGAGGTCCATTGATCGATGATGGAAGCGACGATGCCCCACGCAGCCATCCAAAGGCCCAACGCACCCAGAGCCAAAGCGGCGGCCAAGAGGATTGGTCTTGCGCGGGATTGGGAAGCACGATGGTTCATGGCAACACCGATCAGGAAAAGTCACGTGTACGGCCCACTTGAAGAATGACCAGCGCAAAACAACTTTCCGCGGCCAGCGATAGCAGCAGCAACATCAGCGAAGCGCCAACGACCCAGACTGACAACACCTGCGAAAGCAAGAACACGAACAGCAGAAGAAGACCGGCCGCCAGCGGAAAGCAGCGGCTGCCGAACCAGCGGGCTTCGCGCAACCCGCATAAAAAGGCGGCCAGATAGAGCAACGGAATTTGGGCGCAATTGACCCAGGTGTTGGTCGTCATCGACCAGTCGAAGGGACTGGCATTGGTTCCGGGCGAGGCGGCCCAAACGGCGTAATACACCAGCGGCAAGAAAGCCGTCAACAAACAGAGGGCGATGCCCACCGAAAGCTTGGCGGCAATCACGCCGCTTCGTGAAAATGGCCGGTGAAGAAGAAATTGAAACGTGCCGCGGTTTGCTTCCCACATGGTTTGCCACAAACCCACGGCGACGGCCAACAAACCGGATACAACTAACATCGCCACGCAGTACAAATCGCCGACGAAGGGGATGACGCCGTTTCCGGCGCTAGGCAGCAACACGTACACAATCCACGCCAAGCCACCTAAGTTTGCTCCGGTGGCGGCGCAGATCAAAAAAATTTGGATCAACAGCGCCAGGGCCACGAACGGCAGCAATTCGCGCAGTTCTTTTCGCACGATGGTCTTTAGCATGTCGCCATCTCCCGTTCAAAGCTGGGCAGGGGCGGGGCGGGGTCGCGGGTGTAGGCGACGAAGGCGTCTTCCAAATTCATCTCGGCCACGTCGACGGAAGCAGCGCCGAGCGATTCCACGACGGCGGCTTGCTCCTGGCCGTAGCCGACGATGATGAGCTCCAGCTTTCCGCCGTATTGACGACGGCTTACCAGGCCGGCCAGCGGAGGAATTTCCGGCACGCTGCCGGTGAATTCCAACGCCACCTTGCGCAGCGACGATTTGAAATGGTCGGTGGGGCAGTCGACGCGCAGCACGCCGTCCATGACAAGGCCGATGCGGTCGGCCACGCGCTCCACGTCGCCGAGAATGTGCGAGCTGAAAAAAATCGTCCGGCCTTGGCGCTGAATGAGATGGATCATCGATTCCAAAAAATCGCGGCGAACGACGGTATCGAGCCCCAGCGTGGGATCGTCGAGAATCAGCAATTCCGGATCAGGCGCCAGCGCCAAAGCGAGCGACACCTGGGCGCGCTGGCCGTTGGAAAGGCGGCCGATTTTTTGTCGCGGCGAAAGGTGGAAGTGATCAAGAACGCTGCGGAGGAAATCGTCGCGCCATACATCGTAGAAGCGGCGCGTGAAACGGACGGCTTCGGCCACGGTCATCCAGCGATACAGCGGGTGCCCTTCGGCCAAGTAGGCAATGCGGGCCCGCTTGGCGGAACGCAGTTGGGAAATATCTTCGCCCAACAGCGTGGCGTGGCCGGCATCGGGCTGGACCATGCCCAGCAGCATTTTGATGAGGGTCGATTTTCCGGCCCCGTTGCGGCCCAAAAAACCGTACACACAGCCGGTGGGCACGTTGAGGTTCACCACATCGACGACGCGGCGCGAACCATAGTGCTTGGTTAAGCGGTGGATAGAAATGGCGTCGGGCATGGCGGGCGAAGGGGGTAAAGGGCAGGAGTTAGGGGTTAGGGGTTAGGGGTTCATTTATCCGCGGTGTTTGCACCGCGCTTGCGGTTTAGCACAATTTATGACGCGGTTCCGGCCAGATTCCATTGATATTGTTTGGCGCGTTCGGCCACGAAATCAAGAAGTTCTTCGGACGAGAATCCCCAGCGGACGGCATCGACCAGCAGGCGATCGACGTTGCCTAACAACCGTTCGCGACGCGATTTTTTCGACAACGGCGAGGGGAGCGGCGCCACGAACACCCCCAGGCCCGGCCGCGTGTAAAGCACGCCTTCTCGCTCCAGCTCAGTATAAGCCCGAGCTACGGTGTTGGGATTGACGACCAGCAGTTGCGATAACTCACGGACCGAGGGCAACCGCTGATCCGCCCGCAAATGGCCGCGGGCCACAGCGGCGCATATTTGGTCGGTAAGCTGCTGATAAATTGGAACTCCGGAAGTTGGGCTGATGGAGAATTGCACGGTGGTTCACTCCCCACTGTACTAGTTGTACCAGTACAGTAAGTTTATGTCAAGCGCGGCTTGCAAGCAAATATATTCCGGACGCAGTGAGTCGGATTTGCGGCACACAAAGAAGAAATCGTTCAGGCAAAGCTCGGCAGGAGCCTCGCCCTCCCACAATCCATGAATGTTCGCACAGCGCGGAGAAACCAGCTCAAAAAAACAGCCGCTTGGGCGTGAGTCTGCGGGCAAGATGCTCGCAAAACACACGCTCAAGCGGCCGTTGGATTCAGTGGTCGGTGGTCAGTTCTCAGTGATCAGTTGGAATCACTGGGGTGAGGACACCCGGCGGGATTTTACTGCACTGGTTCTGGCGGCACTGACTTACGGAACCAAAACTTAGGCCATGGCCTTGAGTTGCTTCAAAGCGCGAACTTTGATTTTGGTGCTGGCCGGTTTGGCCGCAACATCCATCAACTCGCCGGGCTTGAAGGGATTAGGCACACCCTTCCGAGCGGGGCGGGCGGGAACCTTCTTCTTTTCGATTTTGACCAGGCCCGGAATGGCGAACACGCCGGAGCCTTTTCCGCCCATCGACTTTTTGATTTCGCTGCTGAGCGCTTCGAGCACGGCGCTGACTTCTTTTTTGGCGACGCCAGTGGCCTCGGAAATGTTGGCGAGAACTTCACTTTTTGACGGAGCTTTTTTAGCGTTTGACACGGCAACTTTCCCCATAATACGGGACCCTCCTTGCGGGTGCGTGAATAAAGGAACGA